>KB900403.1 GCA_000378865.1 actinobacterium SCGC AAA278-I18
GCTTACCATCTTTATTTGCAACCAGGCTCTGCCTTAGTTGATAAAGCAGGTGGGCTATCTAAATTTATGAATTGGCAAGGGCCAACATTTACCGACTCTGGTGGATTTCAAGTTTTATCTTTAGGAGTTGGCTTTAAAAAAGTTATTGCAATGGATGAAAATACCTTTCAAGCAGATGATGTAATTGCAGATGATAAAGAGCGGTTAGCCCATGTTGATGATGATGGCGTTACCTTTAAATCACACCTTGATGGTTCCATGCACCGCTTTACTCCTGAGATCTCTATGCAGGTGCAGCACCAAATTGGTGCCGACATTATCTTTGCCTTTGATGAGTGCACTACCTTGCATAACACTAAAAGTTATCAAGTGAAAGCATTAGAGCGAACTAGATTATGGGCCCAGCGTTGTTTAGTCGAGCATGATCGGTTAACTAAAGAGCGAAGTGGTAAACCATACCAAGCACTCTTTGGTGTGCTGCAAGGTGCGCAGTATGAAGATTTAAGGAGAAAAGCTGCAAAAGATTTATCCCAGATGAGTATGAATGGAATCTCCTTTGATGGCTTTGGAATTGGTGGGGCCCTTGATAAACAAACTCTTGGTGATATTTTAAAGTGGGTAAATGAGGAGCTGCCGGTTGATAAACCTCGTCACTTCTTAGGAATTGGTGAGCCAGATGATTTGTTTGTTGGGGTAGAAAATGGCGCAGATACCTTTGATTGTGTTGCCCCATCTCGGCAAGCAAGAACTAGCTCAGTCTTTACCAAGGATGGTCGAGTAAATATTTCAAATGCACCACATAAGGATGAGTTTTTTCCAATTGAAAAAGATTGCAGCTGCTACACCTGTACTCACTACACCCGGGCATATCTATGTCATCTATTTAGAGCAAAGGAGATGGTGGCAGCTACCTTGGCCACAATTCACAACCAACACTTTATTGTTGGCTTAGTTGATCAGATGCGAGGCAGTATTGAGGATGGCTCATTTTTTGAGTTTAAAGATCGATTTATGAAGCGCTACTACGGTAAGTAATTAGGAGGTAGATTAGGGATATGGATAATGCCCGCAAACCACTTCGAATCGGCATCTTAGGGGCCGCAAGAATTGCCCCTAGTGCAATTATTTTTCCAGCCCAGGCAACCGGTCATCAATTAGTTGCTGTTGGTGCTCGGGATAAATCAAGGGCTACTGAGTTTGCAAAGCAGTATCAGATTGAAAAAGCTTATGGCTCATACCAAGAGGTAATAGCTGATCCAAATGTGGATGTTATTTATAACGCCCTCCACAATGGCGCACACGCTCCTTGGAATATAAAAGCATTAGCTGCTGGTAAACATGTATTAAGTGAGAAGCCATCGGCAAGTAATGCAGCCGAAGCAAAAGAGGTAGCTGCTGCAGTAAGCAAATCTGGCAAGGTATTTATGGAGGGCTTTCACTACTACTACCACCCAGTTTTTCAAAGGTTACTTGCAATAGTTAAATCTGGTGAGATAGGTGAGGTAATTAAGGTTGAATCATCTCTTATTATTCCAATGCCAGATAAGTCAGATCTAAGATTGCAATTTGATTTAGCAGGTGGATCAATGATGGATGTTGGTTGCTATGCCCTACATAGCCAGCGCATGATCAGTCAGTTAATTGCAAATGGTGAGCCAAGTATTGTTAAAACTGAATCTAACGCCCCAGATGGCAAAATTGATACCAAGTTAAATATGCAGCTTAAGTATCCAAATGGAGTCTCAGGCCTTGCAAAGGGTGATTTTGAATCCCCTGCGATGCAGGCACCACTTACTGTTACCGGAAGTAAGGGCTCGGTGCATCTGCCAAATTTTGTAGTCTCAGGTTGGGATCCAAGAGTGATCGTTGATATTGCTGGCAAAAAACGGGTTGAACACCTACCCTCAATTTCCACCTACACCTACCAATTAATGGCATTTGCAGATGCGGTAGATCTTGGCAGAGCTTTTAAAACAGATGCAAAGGATGCGCTAGCGCAGGCAACATTAATTGATAGTGCATACCTGGCTTCTAATTTGCCGCTTAGGCCTTCTTTTAAACTCTAACCTCTTTGGTGGTGAAAATATGAGTTTGGGTATACCAAAGGTAATTCTCTATTACATCTTCACCCCACTAACAGATCCTGCTGCGATAAAGATTTGGCAAAAAACTTTATGCAAAAGTTTAAATCTAAAGGGGCGAATAATTATCTCCCCCCATGGCATCAATGGCACATTAGGCGGAAATATGGATGATCTTAAAAAATATGTTAGCCAAACCAGAGCTTATGAAGGCTTTGCCAAGATGAAATTTAAATGGTCTGATGGAACTGGTAATGATTTTCCAAAGTTAAGTGTGAAGGTCCGTCCTGAGTTAGTTGCCTTTGGTCATCCAGATGAGATTAAGGTTGATAAAAATGGTGTAGTTGGTGCTGGTAAACATTTAAGACCAGATCAGGTTGATGAGTTGGTGGCAAAGCGTGGGGATGATGTCATCTTCTTTGATGGCCGCAATTCCTTTGAGGCTCAGGTTGGCAGATTTAAAAATGCGGTGCTGCCAGATATCGCAACTACTAGAGATTTTGTGGCAGAGATTGAAAGTGGAAAGTATGATCACTTAAAGGATAAGCCAATTGTTACCTACTGCACCGGTGGGATTAGGTGTGAGGTTTTGTCCTCAGTAATGACTACCCGCGGCTTTAAAGAGGTTTATCAAATTGATGGCGGCATCTTTACCTACGGTAAAGAGTTTGGTGATGATAGTTTGTGGGAGGGCGCCCTCTTCACATTTGATAACCGAATGTCGATTGAGTTCAGCGATAAAACTAAATCAATCGCAAAGTGTGAGAAGTGCTCAGGGCCGGCTAATCGTTTTTATGATTGCCCAAAGCCGCCATGTAACTCACTTAATATATTGTGTGCAAAGTGTGCTGAAAATATGAATAATGAGATTTGTAAACATCCGCAACGCAAATACTCAAATGCGGAGTTAATCGGCTAAAACTACTCTCAGTAGTTTTGTACAAAATCTGCACTTTATTGTACAATTCATTTATGTTTGATCTACCAATTTCAGATGCTCGGGCATCACTTGCTGATGCGGTAAACAAAGCTGCCAAGTCTCCGGTTTCAATATCTAAACATGGCAGGCCAGTTGCAATTTTGGTTAACCCATCTTTATTTGAAAAATTTTTAGAGAATGTCGAGGAGTTAGCTGATATTGCAGTATTTGACGAGTCAGATAAAGATTATAACTCTGCAATCCCATGGGAAACTGTAAAAAAGGATTTAGGCTTGGTTTGAGCAAATATTCAGTTGTAATCTCAAGAAAAGCTAGGAAGCAGATCAAATCAATCCCAAAAAAATATCAATTACGAATTATGGGAGCGATTGACCTCTTAAGTAACAACCCGCTACCACCTAAAGCAATTAAATTATCTGGCCGAGATGGCTATCGAATCAGGATTGGTGAGTACCGGATTATTTATACTTTTAATGCAAAACAATTAATGATATTAGTTATTAATATTGCAAATAGATCAGATGCTTACAAAATCTAAAATAATTGAGCAGCGTGATCCTTTGGATGGTTGGTATAGCCCGTTAGCCATTTTTTAAGATCATAAGCACCAGATTCAGTATGCACCCCAGCATTTGAAAGCTGTTCAACACTTAATCTT
The DNA here is from genome assembly GCA_000378865.1 of actinobacterium SCGC AAA278-I18. Taxonomy (GTDB): domain Bacteria; phylum Actinomycetota; class Actinomycetes; order Nanopelagicales; family Nanopelagicaceae; genus Nanopelagicus. The sequence goes on from KB900403.1 coordinate 3,680, forward strand.
TTAATAATTTCCAATGATGCTGCCCGGGATGCCTTAAATAAGGCAATTGAGTTTTCGATTGGCAACTCTTTATAACCTAAGGTTGAACTTTGTGCCCATTTATTTTCATCATAACCTTGAATGGTAGTTCCAGGCTCTGCTACTAATCTTTTAAGCCTGGCGCATGATTGGGATTCACTATCGGCTAGGTGATGAATTACTTGACGGGCATTCCAGCCATCACTTTTAGGCTTATCTAAATCAGCAGGATTTAATTTTTTAACCGCATCCAAAAAGATATTAGTTGCTGCCTCATACTCATTTGCATATTGGGTGATCTCAGTATTACTCATAGATAGATATTACTAGCGACGCATGAAATTGCGAAGGCCAAGCCAAATACGCTTGCTCAATTTGGTTGTCTTAATCACAGGAGATAGCCCAATCACCTTTGCGCTGGTCGGCTCCCCTGGGGTTTTAACACTATATAGGGCTGGAGATGACTCATCTAATGAGTTAGCAATAATTTTCATCTGGGAAACTAAGGAAATACATCTAACAAATTGGCTGCGGGGTAGTTTTTCAGCCTGAGCAATTAACTCCTCAGTTAAGTTATCTGCTGCAAGTCGAAGATCGCGGGCAATATTATCAATCTCATTAATACTGTGATCAGACTCAATTAACTCAATCTTTGCGGTAATGGCGTAGCTAGTGGCAGAGAGTGCGTAAGCAATCTGGCGATCAACTACATCCATCCGCTTTTCATCTAAGGTTGAATCAAATAATGTTCTAGCCATAGTTCGAACCTGCACCACCATGTGTTCAACTGCAACTCCTTGAACATAAAGGGCATCTGCTTCATCAATACCGGCAAGTGGTGACCATTTTGCATACTGCTTAGCTTCAAGTGCTTGCGAGCGAAGGGTTGGAATCTCCTCCACTAACAATCTTGCCTTTGCCAGCCAACTACCTGCTTGCTTTTGGTTAAAGCCAGCCGCTACCCCCTCTGCCATATCGCTAATTAACTCCGCACTTCGCTTACCAATTCTGGCAATCTGGTTAACTGTTCGCCCAGCAGGTGTGTTGGAGTGTGAGAAGTAGGAGAAAACAATGGCAACAGCTGCGCCAATTAATGTTGATAGTAATCTGTGCTGCGCAGTTGAGCCAGAAATTCCTGGGCCAATAACAATCAGGGCAGTTACTGGCACATTCACCGATGCCACCTCACCTAGTCGAAGTCCTCTGGCAACAATTGAACAAAAAAGCACAGTTGTGCCGATTGCAATTACGCCAAAGTTAAAGAAGTAAACAGTAAGAAGTGCAACACCGGCGCCAATTGCAGTTCCAACAATCTGGCCTAAGCCCTCTCTTATTGATTTATATAGTGAGATTCGAATGCTAAGTGCGCAAACAATGGCCGCTACTAATCCGCCATTAAATATTAAGTTATCTCCTACTATCCAAGCGGTTGCTGAGGCAATAGCAGCAACAATGATTTGTCTAACCCAGGTGCGTCGGTTGGTAAATAAGGCGATAAACCAAGTGAAAAAGCGCTTCATGGCCGAAACTTAATTTTTTTAGCATTCATCAATACTTTAAGCCGGGCAATTGCACTTTTGCCCATGCCATGTAGTTGCTCCAAATCACTTTGTGAAATCTTTCGCAAATCAGAGACCTTATATAACTTAGCATCTACTAATGCCCGTCTGGCAGGGGCGGCAATGCCATACTCACGCCACTCTTGATCTAATCGCTCATATCGATCTAATTCAGCCTGGGAGATATCAGATAATTGATTTTGTTGATTAGCGTTCTTCATACGCTAATCCTACAACTTTACTTACGTTTCTTTTTGACCATTATCTGCACCATCCGTTGCGTCATCAATTTACGCACCAATGTCTTAGGAAGAGGGGCGTCAAAGTGAAGCGCTGCTTTACTTTGCTTGTATTTAACTAAATCACTCTTTAGCGCTGCTAATACAGAGCCACTAAATGGATAATAAGAACAACCATTTTTTCTACCTGCAATTCCACAAACTACATCGCCATCCAAGATAAAAGCTGGTAATCCATATGAAATACCCTGCTTTAAAGATGGCTCAATCTCTAAAATCATATTACGGGTGGTTTTTAGAAGAGCTTTCTCCGGCTCTGATTGCAGCGCGATGTATTGATCAATTTCGCGCTTACTCAACTCTTAACCCCACTAAAATTTTTATTCACTTACCGATTACATTATCAGTACTGTTTGTGAAATTAATATGCTCGGCAAATGGCTCTGGCCCTAAAAACTCCATCATATCTTCATCAGTTGTATTTGGATCATCAAACCATAACTCAAGGGGGTCCCCTGGCTTATCACCGTGCTGTTTATAAAATTCTTGGTATCTCATTAGATAATTATCTCCCAACTAACTTTGAATTGCTAGTACGAAAAGCAGTTCGAAGACTCCAAATTGAGTAATCTCGATTAACCAGGTCAAGGGGTAAAACTACTCTTGGTAGTGCTAACCGAAAATCAGTGGCAATTACTCTGTAACCGTGTTTAAGGTCTTTATCTTCCTTAGATTTAATGCCATTTTCTGCAACAAATGTAGAGTGAATATCTGCCGGATCTAGATTATGAACCCGCTTAATCTTGTAGGAAACTGAGGGGGAAATAATGAGCTCTGATATCCAAATACTATGCCATTTTTCCACTGGCAAATAATTATTTAGATTGCCTTAATCTTTCTTAACTTTTTAAAGAATTGTGGAAACTTAACTACTCTTAGTTATCTCATAATACATAGCCAGATACATCAGGCCAGGAATTGATCTAGATGGCAGTGGCTTATCTGCCTGGGTAAATCCTAACTTTTTATATGCCGCTATTGCCCTTAAATTCTCCGGCCACACACCTAGGCCAATCTTCTTCCAATTACTCTCCGCACAAAGCCCTTCAACCCAATTAAGCATTAATTTTGGAATACCACCTCCTCTAAACTCTTCGCTTATCCACCAACTAGATAACCAACAATCACTATTGCGATCCTTATCTGCCCGATCTACTGCCAGTAATCCAATATCAACACCATCTGCAACCACAAAACACCAAGTAGTATTTTTTAATCTTTCTTGCCACTCTAATACTGGTTTTTTAATCTCATCATCATATTTAGCACCAAAGGCAGATGGTGCATCATGGAGGGCAGTTAGCCGAAGCGCGCGCAACCGATCTACATCATTTATAGTTGCAGTAATAACTTCGATTGACATCTAAATACTTTAGCGATTTAGCAATCTATTTAATAATCCACTCTTCTTTGGCTCACCTTGATGTCCTTGGCAGCGATCTACCTTGGCAATCCCAGCAAGTGCCTCCTCTACATGCTCACCACATCCAGCCCAAGTTGGCTTGTTACATTTTCTACAGATTACCTTCTCACACATTACTTACTCCCTTACTTAGTGTTGCCACGGTTAGTAAATACTAAAACCGCACTACCTACTACCCCTGAGATTACCGCAGCAATTAACAAACCAGCCTTTGCTTGATTAAGCAGTAGAGCTGATGGGTAACTTAGGTTGGCAATCATGATTGAAACAGCAAGCCCCATTCCAGCAAAGGCAGAGCCGGCCACTAACTCACTCTTTTTAAGTGAAATTGGTTGTTTAAATAATTTTGCGCCAAGTAAGGCAAATAAAGTTATACCAATTACTTTTCCAAATAATCTAGCGGTAATAATTGAGTTACCCAAAGATGAAGAGAGCTCTAAGCCAGCGGTAATTGTTGGATAGATATTTGCCACCACATATACCGGCAGAATTATTAAGTTAACAAATTTAATAAATACCTTCTCTTTGGCAACTTTGCCAATCACAGCGCCAAGTATTACCGCGCCAACACTTGCTAAAACCTCACTGATCTTTAACGCCCCTGAGTACTTACCAGCTAGAACCAAAATTGATAGAAGATCATCAGCAACTGCAAGGGCTAGTAGAAAGCTCTTTAACTCAACACTTACGCGCTTTCCTAACGCAAGTAATACCAACATAATTAGTGCGATATCAGTTGGCATAACAAGTGGCCAACCATTTGAGATTGCTGGATCTAAAGTTAGGGTGAGAAAAATTACTGCCGGAAATGCCATTCCACCTAAGGCAGCAAAGCTTGGAAGTAATATCTGTTTGATGTGGGTAGTTTCATTACGAAGCTGCATACCAATTAAAAAGAAGAATGGCGCTAATACCTCACTGTGAGCAAAGGTAGCTAGGTTCATAAGAGAAGTTAAGCAGAGAACAGAAGATTCACGTTGTATGATTTGGATATGTCAATAACAATTCGCCCAATCACAGTAAGTGATAAGGCTCGATGGCTTGAGCTATTTAAAGAGTACATAGTTTTCTATAAATCAAAATTATCAGATGATCAGTTTGAGTTAACTTGGCAGCGAATCCACTCAGATTTTAATATTAAAGGTCTCATTGCTGAAAAAGATGGCCAGGTAGTAGGTCTTGCTCACTACATATTTCGACCATCGACCTGGGAGGTTGAAGATTTTTGCTACCTAGAAGATCTCTATGTTGATCCAAAGGTAAGAGGCGGTGGGGTGGGCAGAGCATTAATTAATGAGTTGGAAAAGATTGCAACGCAGGCAGGATCAAAGCGACTTTACTGGACTACTGCTCCAGATAATGAGGTTGCTCGAAAGCTTTATGACAAGGTTGCGATTACAGATCGTGTGCAATACAAGATATTTTTAAACCAAAACAAGTAATTTAATCACCGTGCAGCTTTCGAAGCTCCACCTTACGGTTGCATGCCTTAGAGGCAGCAAAAGCGAGCCTCCTGCCCGTTGCAATATCTGCTGCTTCAATTAGCCAAAAGCCACTGACATTCTCCTTTGCATCAAATAAAGGTTTGCCACTTTCAATATTGGCATCATTTCGATTATCAATCACAGTTGCTGTTTTTGAATCCTCTAATCCCCAGGCGAAAATAAATTGGCCATTGGCTCGCAGTTCATTATTAAAGGCATCGATGGCGTTCATTTCAGCTGGTGTGCCTGAGCCGGATAAATCATCGATTACTGAAATAAGAAATTTCACGTTAAAACTATATCTGAAAAGTAAAATTTGGGCTGGCCTTGATTATCAATATCTCAGCTTGGACAATTGCCCTGAGACGATTTAGGGCTTGTACTCTTTCTTGATTTTCTGCAGACGAATCGCTGCGCATTCTGAAAAGAATAAAAGAAGAGTCGCCCTATAAGCCGGAGACTACTTAGTTATGCGTGCATTTACGCTCAACAAAGATAATTGCCCCAAGATTTGCCCCCAAATATCTGTTAAGTTGCCTAAGCCTTAATTGAAAGAACTTTCCAATACGTGATGCATCGCCACGCCCACTCAAATGGTCCATATCTGAACTTACTTAGCCACAGTCCACTCAAGATAACTTGCGCGGCATAAAGCAGGACGCTGATTCCTAAGACCTGGAAACCATTTAACTTGAGTGCAAGGCCAAATCCCCATCCATAAGCTAGAAATGTAAGCACCAAAGACTGAGTTAAATAGTTGGTCAGCGCCATTCTTCCAACCTTTGAAAAGAAGCCATAGATTTTGCGAGTTGGATTCTTGAGGAAAGCCAGAGTTACCGCAGATGCATAACCTAAGCAAAGGATCGGGCCAGCTAAATACTGATCTTCAATAATTGCAACGAGTGCACTGACAGTTGGAAGGAACTTGGTTCCCGCAACAATCAGAAACATCAAGGAGAACCCGACAGTTAGACCCCAGAAGCGAACTCTCTTGAGGATCTCAAGTTTTTCAGGTAACTGACGAATGAAGTTACTTCTACCCAGATAGAGGCCAATTAAAAACATTGCTAGAACTGTTGGGATTCTTGAGAAAAGAAGCGGTGATAGCTCTAGGTAGGTGTGGATCCTTTCGGCAATTCCCTCTATGAATCCGTTTTGTAGCAGCTTCTGTGTAGCGTCAGTATTTGCAAACTCCTTAGACAGCGAAGCGTCACTTTTT
>KB900404.1 GCA_000378865.1 actinobacterium SCGC AAA278-I18
CTATTGTCGAAAATTATATTGGATTGACTTGTTTTTTTAGTTTTTACCTATCTTATAGAACCGTTGGATTTATCATGAATATTTTCTTGATCCCTATGCTTGCTTTCAATATCTTTATTACTTATAGGGTTATTAAAAAGAAAAACCTTGCTTATGCTCAATAAAAGGTCATTAATTTTTTTCCCCACTTTAAACGAAGCAAATAACGTCGTCCCACTTATCACAGAGCTAAATAAACTTTATACTAATTCAGATTTCCTAGTAATTGATGATGAATCTTTAGATGATACTGTGCTGAATTTAAAGAAATTGGAATTGGATAATTTGGAAATTGTAGTACGAAGGGAAGAATTTGGAATCGGAAGTGCCCACAAATACGCTATTAAATACGCATTGCATAATAAATACGAAATTCTAATCACTATGGATAGCGACGGTACACACAGGCCCGTAGATATTGCAGTAATTTTAAAAAAAATTTCTACTTTTGATCTTGTAGTTGGATCTCGATTTATGGGTGACAGCGCGATACTAAATTGGAGTAGAACGCGAATTTTTCTTACTAAAGCTGGGCATTCTGTAACAAAATATGGTTTAGGTATTCCATACGATTGTTCCTCCGGAATGCGAGGCTATAACTTATCAAGAAATAATTTCAAAGAAGTATTAAATACCAAAGGAAATGGTTTTGATTTTTTTTATAAGTCCCTTTTTGATTTTTACAAAAACAATCCAGACAAAATTGGAGAGGTGCCTCTCACCTTGTTACCAAGAGCGTCAGGAGACTCGAAATTAACCTATAAGCTCGCTTTTATCTCTATTTTTAAATTAATTCTTGATATTTTAAAATTTAGAATTGCAAAGATTATTCGGTTAAATTAAAAGCATTAGCGGCTGCCTTGTTGATTCTATCTATTATCGATTCACCTATTCCAGTGCCATCTGGCAAAAATATTGAGATCGCTTTAAGCCCTAGATTGTCTGCTTTTCTGAGCGATGAATAAAGTTGATGTGCATACTCTTCATTATTTTTTGGGCAGCAAAGTCGAATTACGCCTTCCGGGGTTTTAATTGATGAAAGGGCAATTAATCCTTGCCCGGTCTTTGGGGTTTGGTTAATGAAAATTTCTGCCTTTGGAGAATAATGACTTTGAAAATTTCCAGAATGTTTTATTGTACTTTTGCTTTCTATTTTTGAATTTATATTGAGTAATTGAGTTATGTGTTCTTGTGTTATAAATCCGTTTCGAAGTATTATTGGCTCTGGTTTCGTACAATCAATAATTGTTGATTCGATGCCAATTTTGCAAAATCCACCATCAAGTATCAGATCTGAGCTATCCATACTTGGCCCAATTTCTTCTAGCACCGCTTGTGCGTCAGTTGGCGAAACTGCTCCAAATTTGTTGGCTGATGGCGCACAGATTCCAAGACCGCCTAAATTTTCAAATTCTTTTAGCAATAATTGCGCAACTGTTTGATCTGGAACCCTAATCCCAACATTATTCTGTCCACCTGTAATAAAATCTTTTGCTAAACTGCTTTTTCTTAATATCAAAGTCATTGGCCCTGGCCAGAACTCATTTGCAAGCTTTATCGCATAATCTGGAATATCACTTGCCCATTTTTCTAATAGATTAATTGATGAAATATGAACTATCAATGGGTGATCAGTTGGCCTGCCTTTAACAGAATATATTCGGCTTACAGCTTTTTCATTAGTTGCGTCAGCCCCAAGTCCATAAACAGTCTCGGTTGGAAATGCCACAAGGTGGCCATCTTTTAATGCTTTGGAAGCCCTTTTAATTTCATTTTGTGTTGGATTAGTGATTATTTCCATGCACAAATCATCCCATTTAACTAGTTTTGATCTGCCCTATTTGACCGATACCCTTCTCCTTCTGGTCCCCATCGTCTAGTGGCCTAGGACGTCGCCCTTTCACGGCGTTAACACGGGTTCAAATCCCGTTGGGGACGCAACGGAAGTTGAAAGAAATTTCAGCTTTCGAAAAGGTAAGACCCAGTAGCGCAGTTGGTTAGCGCGCCGCCCTGTCACGGCGGAGGTCGCGGGTTCAAGTCCCGTCTGGGTCGCAAGTGCTCAACTGCACTTTGATTGGCTGAGTAGCTCAGTTGGTATGAGCGAACGACTGAAAATCGTTAGGTCGCCGGTTCGATCCCGGCCTCAGCCACAAGTAATTGATAACTACAGTAAGGTACTAATGACATCAAAATTAAAAGCACTGAAAGTTAAATTCTTTGATTACTCAATGCTCCGTTGGGGCATGGTTGGTCTGTTTACTACTGTAGTTGATTACTTACTATTTGTTAACTTATATGGTCCGGTTGGCTCAGTATTTATCACAAATTTAATATCAACCTCGATTGCAACCGCAATTAATTACTACACCCACCACAGGTGGACATTTAGGAGTGAACAAAACCACTCACGATCTGGAGTTAAGTACTTACTTAATTTAACCTTTTGGTGGTTAGTATCAACCTCAATTATTAAGGCGCTAGTTGTAATAGATATTGATCCTAAAATAGCAAAACTTGTACCACTAATGGTAATTGTGCCACTAAATTACTTTGTTTTAAATTATATAGTTTTTAAGAAAAAGCCTTAAGCATCCCTTGTTCTAAAGAACAAGATAAACAAAACTACCCAAAGCAATCCGGCTATACCAGCTAGGTAACTCTCAGTCGATGCCTTAGGCCGTGAAATAAATATAGCTACGACTCCGTATAATCCTGATAAACCCCAAAGTGATGCTGCTGCCTGCTTTCTTGAAAATCCAGCCCTTACTAAACGATGAGATAGGTGATCTTGACCCCCTTGAAATGGAGATAAGTGCCTTCTTAATCGTGATAAAACTGCAACCGTAGTGTCTAGAATTGGAATTGCAACCAAAAAAACTGGAGTTAAGTAAGAACCAATTTGAGTATCTGAGTTTGGGTGTAGTCGGATTGTTAAAGTAGCAAGTAATACGCCAAGAAATAAGGCACCGGCATCTCCCATGTATATCTTTGCTGGGCTCTTATTCCACACTAGAAAACCTAGGGTGGCACCTGCTGTAACGGTTGAAAGAGCTGCAATTAAGTACTGATCGCCATTTAATGCTAAAAAAGCAAGCGCAATTGATGAGATCGCAACAGTTCCAGCTGCCCCACCATCTAAGTTGTCAAAGAAGTTAATTGAATTACAAATTCCAACTACCCAGATAACGGTAATGATCGAATCAAAAACAGCAGATCCGGTTGGGTTGCCAACATTATCGGTAGCGACCAAAATACCTGCCGTAAAAATCCCCGCAATACTTTGAGCAATAAATCGTGGTAATGGTTGTAAATTTCTTAAATCATCCCATAATCCAATTAAACCAAGTAGTAATGCTGGGCCAAGTACTGAGGTGGCAAGCCAAAAAGTTTTAGTTGTGAAGTTTGAAACTAAAGAGGTTGAATACGAAATAGCGATAACTCCAATAATTATTGCAACCCCACCCAAGTAGGGAACTGGTTGTTTATGTGATTTATGTGATGAGTTAGGCCGATCAATTACATCTGTTGCGATTGCAATCCTGCGCATTAATGGGGTCAACGCTCCAACAAGTAAATACGCTATTACAAAGAGTAGGAAGTACTCCTTATTTGTTATCCCCATTTACTTAAATATTTCTTTCTTAAGCAGAACCAGATTTGCGACGATGCATCTTTGGTGCAGCACCACCAGTTTGACCAGCACCAAGTTTTGAGCCAGAGGATGGTCCGGCACTCTTACCGGTATTATTTCCCTTTTGCTTCTTTGCGAGCGCCTCTAACATCTTCGCCTTTGCATCAACTGCCGGCTTTTTATCCTCACTCATTATTAATTACCGCCATTTCCAGTTACTGGTTTTGAAATTGAAGTTAAAAGGAATTTGACCTCAGACTCTTTATATCTTCGGTGCCCACCAAGGGTTCTAATTGAGGTTAACTTGCCAGCCTTTGCCCACCTGGTCACCGTCTTTGGATCAACCCGAAATAACGATGCCACCTCAGCTGGTGTTAGTAATACCTCTTGCTCAGAAGCCATTTAAATTCACCATCCTCAAATGCTAGTCGAAATGTCCATTTCGCACCTTTTAAAGATAAGTATTCTCCCTATAAGCCTTAAATAAAAACCTTAAATACAGCCACAATTACATTGCCTGCTCAAAGGCGGCAACCCTCCGCCAGCGGGTAACTAAGCGTTCATAACCTTGCCCAGCCAGGGCGCCATCGCCTGCAGCAAGGCCTGCAAGTGATCTAGCCACATCCTCAATTGATGTATCAGAGTTTAATCCTGGCTCACCATTTTCAATTAATGTCTTCTCTAAATAAATAGCTAAGCCACCGTAATCACATTCAACAATTGACTCTGCATGAAAAATATTTAGCCATTCAAGTAGATCTGCGATCTCTTGTTCTATCGGGCCATTACCAAACGCGTTAACAACTGCTTGGTGGGCAAATAAACATCTCTGCTTTGCATTTGAGATTGAGGTTCTAAGGATTGTGTATGGGCCATCCTCGTTTGTGCCACGAAGACGATCATTAGCTTCAAAGAGTGAAAACCACCTTGGTGGAATATTCCAAGTGGAAGTAATTATGTGTGAGACCTTATCTTCAACAATATCTGAGTTAACACTTATAGCATCCTCAATGGTTTGAGGTAAAAAGAATTTTACAATTGACGGTGGAAGGGTAGTTTTAAAATCATCAAGTGCAACCCAACAACGGGCTGCAGTTGACCAGGGTGCGATATATCTTTTTCCTTCATGCTCTAACACATGAGCACCATCTGGTTTTAATGCAGGTGGTTCAGTAATTATCGCCCTACGCAGCGCCCTATTTTGTTCATCCCATCCAGTTGGGGAGGTAACTGCAATTTGATTCCACCTAAGTTGATCAGCAGGTGTAAATGCAGTTATTGGTTCATAGACTCTAAGTGATGAAACATATGGCGTAGGGCGCATGACTAATTAAGCACGGGGAGTGTAATTACCTTCACTGTATGGATCCTCATCATCAAAGCTCTTCTCTTTTTTAACCTCGCCATGTAATTCTTTAGCAAGATTTTCTAAATCCATGTCTTGATTTGAGTATTTTAGATCTCTGGCAACCTTAGTTTGTTTAGCTTTTGAACGGCCACGGCCCATAGGTGGTCTCCTTCAACAATTAAGTTTCTATCAGGCGGGTAGATTATCGCAAAGCAGGTCCTTCAACCATCGGCGCTTTTCCCCCTTTAAACAGGGTTCTAAGGCCGATTGCTTGAAGGAAAAGGCTCATGCCCATAATCGGGATGCGAAAGCGATGATCCCCAATCGAGATCAGTGAAATAAGCCAGTTAGTCGAAATTGCAAACATGGCAATATTGCCAATAAATCTTTCAAGTGAATTTTGGCGCCAAAGAATTATGAATCCGTAAAGTAATAATACTAATCCGCCAAGTAACCAAAGCCAAGAGATCAACTTTCCAAACCCGCCATAAACAAGTTTATCGCCATCCGGTGTTGCGGCGATATTTTTAATAGGACTAATTGTTAACCATGGATTTCTTGCCATAGTTCCATTTGCCTCTGGCCCAAACCATGGAGACCAAAAGTAAATAGTTTTATTGTAGAAAAGTTTTAAACTCTTTACCGGATTACCTGCGTACCAGTTTAAAACACATTTAACTCTCTGATTATCTTGCTGAGATTCATTCCCAGTTAGGGTGCATGGAATTCCATCCCATTTTTTCATGTAACCACCAGTAGCAGTATTACCGGCTCCTATATTCATAGTATTACCTAGGTTTGTTGAGACAGCAGTAAGTCTTACCGCTTTATAATTTCTATACATAAGCGTTGCCGGAAAAAATAATGTAACAGCTAGGCTTACAATTACTAGTAGCGATCCTGCTTTAACGCCTTTGCGCGTTAAGATCCACAAAATAGTGATAAAGATTCCAGAGATGATTAACCTTGGTTGCATAAATGACATTAGGCCAAATATCAAAGAGTCAACCACTAGATACTTAATCAATTTCTTATCATCTTTTTCAACAAAATCTTTGATGATTAATCCAGTCGCAATTAAAAAGCCAGAGGCGGTAAGACTTTCATAGCCAATCGCTATTGAACTTAACGATAGGGTTGGGTTTAAAATGATTAATATGAATACAAGATAAGCAAACTTCTTAAGCCTTGTTTCTTCTAATTGTGAAGCAAAAAAATACACCGCATAGGAGAAAATAATCGATTGAAATACTGATAACGAAGTTAGCACCCAGCTCTTGCCGAATAATGATAAAAATAAGATTACTAGTGGATACCCGGCTGGCCAGTAATTTAAAATTCCCTCCTTTGAAAAAACGCCATCTCTTATCAGGCCAGTAAAGCCAGTCAAATAGTTTTCACCATCTGCGCCAAGCCAAGCCCCATCGATTGAATATGGTTTTCCGCTAATTTCATAACTGGCTGCCTGAATTCTTGCAATTATTAGTAATTTGATAAGCCATACTGCAATAGCCAAATACATAAATGTTTTTGAAAGGTTACGTTGAGGTGCCATCCGCGCACGCTTTGATTTACTTGCCATCACTTAACCCCTCATTAAAATTTGAGATTAGTGTACTCACTCTAGTAAAAAGCTCAGCGAGATTTGAGTTTGTGCCAGAGGCGCTGATTGATCCCTCTGAGCATAATTGATCCCAACTTTGCGGACTCTTTGAAAGCTTTAACAAAGTCTGAGCATCCATCTCAACCACATTAGGTGGTGTTCCTCTTCGATGGTTGCCACCTTCAACGCACTGAATTGCTGCATATGGCGGGATTCGCAATTCAACTGCTCTACCTGGTGCCATTTCTTCGATTACCTTAAGTATCTGCTTAACCCGAATCTTTATTTCTAAATCCTTCTTCATCGCAAATCTGTTAACTCAACCTTTGAAATTTTACCTTTTATTTGAGCACTTACCATCTCTTGTACTTTATTTGATTGCTCAACTGCAAGACCTGCAAACTCTGCCGGATTTTGGATTAATTTATTTAGTTGATCAAGAGTTAGTGGGAAATTCTTTTCACTAACTAGAGTTGCAAAGAAGCTGCTTGGAGTAGTTGTAGTGGCATATTTTTTGATTATTTCATGGGCTACCTCTCTACCTATCCCAGCCTTAACACACTCCATTAAAATCTTTGTAGTTGAAAGAAATGGTAATTGCTCACTTAACTCTGAGTTAATTTTTTCCTCAAAAATACCAAACTCATTTAGAATCGTCATAAAGGTGTGAAGTAAGCCATCTAAAACATAAAATGAATCTGGAATTACAACTCTTCTAACTACCGAACAGGAGACATCTCCTTCGTTCCATTGATCCCCAGCTAAATCAGCTGCCATAGTGTTGTAACCGCGAAGTAAAACCATCATGCCGTTTATGCGCTCAGATGATCGTGAGTTCATTTTGTGAGGCATTGCAGAGGATCCAACCTGACCTGTCTTAAATCCTTCAGAAGCTAAACCGCTACCTGCCATTAATCTAATTGTGGTTGCCATTGATGATGGAGCCGATGCAATCTGTAATAACTTTGATACCATCTCAAAATCAACAGATCTTGGATATATCTGACCAACTGAATTCCAGGTATTCTCAAAGCCAAATTGCTCAGTAATAGATTTTTCTAACTTTTCAAAATCCTTACCCATCGCACTAATTGCATCCTGGGCTGTGCCGACTGGACCTTTTATGCCACGAAGAGGCAGGCGCAAAATTAACTCTTTTAACGATGCGTGAGCAAACAATAACTCTTCAGCACAGGAAGCAAATCTCTTTCCTAAAGTAGTGACTTGGGCTGCGACATTATGTGATCTGCCCACCATATAAGTTTTTTCATACTTAACTATATTTTCATTAAGTAAAAATAAGGTTTGAATTGTTCGGTGCTCAATTAATTCAAGGGCAGCTTTAATTTGAATTAGCTCGATATTCTCTGTTAAATCACGGCTAGTAAGACCGATGTGAATCTTCTCAACACCAGATAGGGCGTTAAACTCTTCAATTCTTGCCTTAACATCATGACGGGTCTTCATCTCACGTTTATCTATTGAGGCAAGATCGACCTTATTAACTACCTGCTCATACGCTTTGATATCGCTATCTGTAATTGGAACTCCTGATTTTTGTTGCAATTTTAGAATTGTAATCCAAAATTTTCGCTCATTAATTATTTTATTTACTGGATCAAAGATTGCCACCATCTCTTTTGTGGCATACCTAGTTGCTAAAACATTTGGCGTGATACTCATGCGATTAAATCCCTAACCACAATAGT
>KB900405.1 GCA_000378865.1 actinobacterium SCGC AAA278-I18
CCTTAGTTCCAACTGGAATAAAAGCTGGAGTTTTAATTTGACCATGTGGGGTTGAGATAACTCCGGTCCTGCCCAAACGATTAGTAAGAGTTTTACCCACCTGGAAGTTAAATTGCCCGCTCACCTGAGAATCAAACCATTGATGGCTGGTAGGGGTGAAAATCGGGAAATATAACGTTTTCGATACCCCCCCGCGAGGAGAGAGGAGTTACTGGCCAGTTCTCTTTTACAAGTAATTTGGCTACCGTTCACCTTTAGGAACTTGCATAAGATAGAGATTTACCTGTTTTACATACCTATTAGATCTTATAGGAGGGTTTTTGTGGCAAGTAGTACCAAGGCAGTGCTAGATGAGCCAAACCCTGCCTTAGATACAAATATCGCTCTACGAACTCCAAAACAAATTGCGTGGGCAAGATTTAAGAGTAATAAATTAGGTGTGTTATCAGCTGGGGTTGCAATATTTTTCCTGCTACTTGCCATATTTGCACCACTAATAGTCAAACTATGGGGTTTAGAGCAGGGCAAACTTTATAGCGGTAACTTAGATGGAACTGGTATGCCAAATGGAAAATTTGGTGGAATGAGTCTTGCCCACCCGCTTGGAATTGAACCAGGCGCGGGCCGAGATATTTTCACACTTCTTCTTTATGGTTCAAGAATCTCTTTTACAGTTGCAGCCATAACCAGTATTACATCAATTGGGCTTGGCTTAATTATTGGAATCGCAAGTGGTTACTTCAAAGGAAAATTTGATGCAGTAGTTGGCAGATTTTCTGATTTTATTTTAGCTTTTCCATCCACATTTATGATTGTGGCACTAAGTATTCCTATGGTGCAGCGAATTGAGAGCATGGGAATTGCAAAAGATAATGGCGCCCGAATCGTGGTACTAATTTTATTCTTTGTTTTTTTTGGTTGGGCAGGATTTGCCCGTTTGATCAGATCGCAAGCATTAAGTATGAGAGAGCGTGATTTTATTTTGGCATCTCAGGCATTAGGGGCTTCTAATTGGCGAATAATTACTAAAGAGATTTTGCCAAACCTATGGCCAACTGCAATTGTATTTTTATCACTTTCACTGCCTGGCTTTATATCCGCAGAGGCAGTCTTCTCGTTTTTAGGTGTTGGTATTCAAGCACCGGCATCAACCTGGGGATTAGTTCTTTCTGATGCAGTTTCCTATTGGAAAGCTGATCCCACCTACTTAATAACACCTTGCGCAATGTTAGTAATAATTGTGCTTGCCTTAAATTTACTTGGTGATGCAATCCGTGACGCGATCGATCCAAAGAGCGAGCGGTAATATGAAAAAAATAGAGTTCCGAACAAATCGGGATAACCTGATTCAATTAGTAAATTCGAGGCGATGCGCATGCTTCGAAAATATTGATCCAGGTTTTGATCTGGTTCGCGGCCGCGAGTTAGATTATTAATTACCTAGGAGGACTAATGTCCGCAACAACAAAGTCGGTGCGTAAGCTAATCGCATCAACATCAGCAATTGCTCTAGTAGCAGCTGTGTTGACCGTTGGCTCAGCCACCACTGCAAATGCTGCCCCAACAACTGGCGGTACTTTGTACATGCTTACTCATGCTGATCAATGGGAGCACCCAGATCCACAGCGTCTATATGTTGGTCGGGATATCGCATTCTTCAACACATACGTTTACCGCAACTTGGTTTCATACAAGCCTGCAACCGGTCCAAATGGTGCAACTCTAATTGGAGATCTTGCAACTAATACCGGTGTACCAAGTAATAATGCTAAGACATGGAAGTTCACACTTCGTGCCGGCATTACTTGGGAAGATGGATCTGCAATTACATGTGAAGATGTTAAGTACGGAATTTCACGTACCTATGCTCAAGATGTATTAACAGATGGTCCAACTTATGCGATCTCAATGCTTGATGTGCCAACACTTGATGATGGTTCATCTGCTTACAAGGGCCCATACAAGAAGACCGGTCAAGCACTATTTGATAAGGCAATTACCTGTTCAGGTAATACAGTGACATTTAAACTGTCACGTACTGTTGCTGACTTCAACTATGCAATGACATATCCAGCATTCTCACCAATTAAGAAGTTAAAGGACACAGGCGATAAGTATGACCTTCGTCCATTTGCCTCTGGCCCATACAAGATTGATAAGAATGTAATTGGCGATGAAATGCACCTTATTCGTAACACAAATTGGAAGAAGGCAAGCGATCCAATCCGTACTCCATACCCAGATGACATTGTTGTTCAATTTGGCTTGGCTGAGGAACTTCGCGATCAGCTTATCTTGAGCGATCAAGTTCCAAACGCTGTAAACCTTGATGCTCTACTTCCAACAAATAACAAGACATTCTTTGCTGATGCAACAAAGGCAGATCAAAGAATGAATGTTAATGATCCTTATGTTCGCTACTACGCGATGAACTTGTCAGCAACTCACATGGATTGCTTGGAAGTTCGTAAGGCATTCTTCTTCGCCCTAAATACCCAAGCACTGATCGACCTTGCAGGTGGCTCAGTGTTCTACGGTGCACCTGGCGATAGCATCATGAAGCCAAACCTTGGACCTGACTATGCACCAACAACTGGCAATATTCACGAGTCATTCTGGAGCATTAACGGAAACCCAACAAAGGCTAAGGAATTCCTAGATGCAGCAAAGACTAAGTGTCCAGCTGCTTACACACGTGCTACCTCAACAGGTATCACTATGGATCTTCCAAACACAGCTACTAATCAAAAGGGTTCTGTTTTGATTGAAGATGCTATGAAAGCTGCTGGAATTGTTATCAAGTTTAACTTCATTCCATCAGGTGTTTACTATGCAACAGTTAAAGATGTAACTAAGCAAAATGACATCTCATCTGTTGGTTGGGGTCCAGACTGGGCAAATGCATCTACCGTTATCCCTGAGTTGTTTATCAAGGGCGGCGGCGGAAACTACACCCAAACATGGAATGATCCTGCATATGCTGCATTCAAGGTTAAATCTGACAAAGCATCGGCTGAAACAAACCGTGCTAAGCAGATCAAGATGTGGCAAGAGTTGGGCCAGACAATTATGGACAACTATTGGATCGGTCGCCCGGTATTCACCAAGACACAATTGGTATGGGGATCTAAGGTTGCTGGCGTAGGATTCTGGGATCCACAAGGAACCTTCTTGTTCCCAGCTCTATACGTAAAGAACTAACTTAAAAGATATCTTTTAAGTAGTTGCGGATTAAAGGTGGCCAGAAATGGCCACCTTTAACTCCGATCTTAATTAAGATCAAAACTAAGGAAAGGAGTGCGCGGTTACCCGCTGAAAATTTATGTTGAAATACATTAGCCGTCGCCTTTCTTACACCATATTTATTTTGATACTAATAAGTTTGGTAGTTTTCTTAATTTTCGCACTTCTGCCAGCAGATCCAGCCGCTTTAACATGTGGTAAAACCTGTAATCCGCAGGTAATTGAAGCTAACCGCCATCGGCTTGGCTTAGATGTATCGGTATGGCAACAGTGGTGGCGCTTTATTGTGGGCCTATTTCAAGGCCGCACTTATGGCGAGGCCGAGGCTTTAATTAAATGCCCAGCTCCGGCATTTGGTTATTCATTTAACCGCCACGAGTGTGTTACAAAAATTATCGCAGATGCATTTCCAATCACGCTCAGCCTGGCAATTGGTGCTTTCATAATGTGGTTGTCAATTGGTATTTCACTTGGCGTGCTTGCTGCAAGATTTAAGGGCAAGTTTGTTGACCGGGCCAGCACCGTCTTCGTATTAATTGGCACATCTTTGCCTACATTTATCTCTGGAATTTTAATTTTGCTCTTTGTTGTAATTAAGTTCGGTCTTGTAAACCCACTTGATTTAGGTAACTGGGCAAATCCATTTACTGATCCACTTGGTTGGTTAAAAACATTCTTCTTCCCATGTTTAACATTGGCTTTTGCATACGCTGCTTCGTACACCAGATTTACTCGTTCGAACATATTAGAGACCTCTACTGAGGATTACATTAGAACTGCACGTGCTAAAGGGTTAAGTGAAAAGGTAGTTTTGCGTAAACACACACTTCGAGCAGCCTTGGCACCAATTGTGACAATTGCTGGCTTAGATTTCGCTGGCCTACTAGGTGGTGCAATTATTACTGAAGGTATTTATAACTTGGCTGGCTTGGGCCGTTTATCTATTAGAGCAGTTTTAGTTGATTATGACCTGCCTATCATTTTGGCAACCACCTTATTTGCTGCCACATTTGTTGTGGTAATGAATTTAATTGTTGATATTTTGTACGCCTTTATCGATCCAAGGGTAAGAGTGGGATGAAGCCTTTTCTGCAGGTTAAAGATCTTTGTGTTGCATTCCCAACTGAAGATGGTCAAGTTAAGGCTGCTGATGGAATTTCCTTTGATCTAAATCAAGGTGAAACATTGGCAATTGTTGGTGAATCTGGTTCTGGAAAATCAGTTACTAATCTTGCGATAATGGGTTTACACAATAAATCTAAAACTCAGATCTCTGGAAGTGTCACTTTAAATTTACCTAATCAAGTCATAGATGTGATCTCCTCTACTGAGGATGAAGTTAGAAAGCTTCGCGGCAGCACCATGTCAATGATTTTTCAAGACCCAATGTCATCGCTTCATCCTTATTACTCAGTAGGGGATCAGATCTCTGAAGCTTGGCGGTTATATAACTCAGGCTCTAAAGCAGATGGAATTAAAAGAGCAACCGAAATGATTGATTTAGTTGGAATTCCAGATGCGGCAAAGCGGGTTCGAGAGTTTCCGCACCAATTCTCCGGCGGTATGCGGCAGCGAGTAATGATCGCAATGGCATTGGTAAATAATCCAAAACTACTTATTGCCGATGAACCAACTACAGCTTTAGATGTAACAGTTCAGTCGCAGATCATGCAACTTCTTAAAGATATGCAAAAAGAGTTTAATATGGCAATCCTGTTAGTAACTCATGATCTAGGTGTTGTAGCTCAGGTGGCAGATCGAGTTTGTGTTATGTATGCCGGAAAGATTGTAGAGCAGGCAAAGATTGATGAAATTTACTATCGCCCAGCCCAGCCATACACCGTAGGGCTTTTACAATCAATTCCTCGGGTTGATCAATTTCACGGAAAAAGATTAACTGCAATACAAGGCCAACCACCATCACTAATTAATCTGCCACAAGGTTGTTCTTTTGCTGAAAGGTGTGAGTTTAAAAAGCATGTTACTGGAAATCTTTGTACTGAGGTAGCACCACTACTAGAAGAAAAAGCGGATAGTCATTTTGCTAGATGCCATTTAAGTGCTGCGCAAATTCAAGATTTAGCTAAGGTGGCCAAGTAATGTCTAATAATATTTTAGAGCTAGAAAATCTTTCAAAGTACTTCACAACTACCAGTGGTGGAGCATTTTCTCGCCGCAAAGGCGTGGTTAAAGCAGTCGATAGCGTTAACCTAACTGTTGCCGAAGGTGAAACTGTTGGCTTAGTTGGTGAATCAGGTTGCGGTAAAACTACAGTTGGCCGCACCGTTATCAAACTTTATGAACCAACTGCTGGCAAGATTATTTTTGAGGGTGAAGATATAACCAAATACTCTCGATCAAAGATGAAACCACTGCGTTCTAAAATGCAGATGATTTTCCAAGATCCATTTGCTTCGTTAAACCCTAGAAAAACTGTGGGATCAATCATTCAATCTGCTTATGATATTCACGGAATTAAGCCAGCAGGTGGAAGTGAGAATGAGATCCGCAGCCTATTAGAACGAGTCGGCTTAAACTCTGAACATATTAACCGATTCCCACATGAATTCTCTGGTGGTCAACGTCAACGAATTGGTATTGCCCGCGCCTTAGCGCTTAAGCCAAAGTTAATCGTGGCCGATGAACCAGTTTCCGCCCTTGATGTCTCTATTCAAGCCCAAGTAATTAACTTGTTAGATGATTTACAAGCTGAGTTAAAACTTTCATATTTATTTATTGCCCATGATCTATCTGTAGTTCAACACATCTCAGATCGGGTAGTAGTTATGTACTTAGGAAAGGTAATGGAGGAGGCCAGTACTGCTGAGTTATTTGCTGCTCCACGCCATCCTTATACAAAGGCTTTGTTATCTGCAGTACCAATTCCAGACCCAATTATTGAACGAAAGCGGGAGCGTATTATTTTGAAAGGTGATCTACCAAGCCCGATGAACCCACCATCTGGATGTGTATTTAATACTAGATGTTGGAAAGCAGCTGATATTTGTCGAACAACTGCTCCACAAGTTCTTCAGATTTCACCAAAACATAACCTGGCCTGCCACTTTCCAGAGTAAGCCAGGTTAGTAAAGCCTTTGTTAGGCGAGTTTTCCATCTACAGCAACTAGGGCGCTTCCTAAACTTACTGAAAGATTTAGTGGATCTCCTACCTTCGCAGAACAAGCCACACCATACTCAAAGGTAATTGATGCGCCAGCTTTAACCATGTCAGCAGGTGCACCTTCAATTCCAGCATCGCCATCTAATACATCAACGCAATTTTTTCTACCAGCATTGGATGCAATAATAATTGTGGTTGGATCTAACTCTTTAGTGCCACCATTTTTAATTGTTACTGAAAACTTATTTGCTAACTGGCCCTTGGTGTAGTTAGAGGCGTATTTGCCAGGTATGAAATGCTCTGGCGTTGAAAAGGTCACAGATAGACCATTTCCAAGATCAAGTGGAGCGCCAAACCCAGTTGTAACTGTTGGTGCTTGAGTCTCTACGAGCTCTGGAGTGCTGACCGCTGCCTCATCGCTATCGCCTCCACATGATGTTAATAAGGTTGAGGTTACAGCGAGCGCAACTACTGATTTATGCCAAAGTTTCACGTTCTACTCCTAATTATTAATTAATTTCTCGGTAGCCATACCTTACCAAATACGAACCCGATCACCACTTGTAATGAAGTGTTTATCACTCTCTTTCACCCCAAATGCATCATAAAACTCACTTAAATTAGCAACTATTTGATTACACCTAAACTCATCAGGGGAGTGAGGATCTGTTGCAATTCTTCTTCGCACCTCTTCAGGTCGATACTTACCCCGCCAAGATTGGGCCCAGCCCATAAAAAATCGTTGAGCGCCGGTGTAACCATCAATATCTGGTGGCTGCTTACCACCGAGTGAGATCTCATAAGCCTTATAAGCAATAGTTAAGCCACCAAGATCGCCAATATTTTCACCAATGGTAAGTGCGCCATTGACCTTAACATCAGGGGCAGCAGAGGGGGAGAGTTGGTCATACTGCTCTATTAGTTTTTTAGTTCGTTTTTCAAACTCTGCTCGATCCTTATCACTCCACCAATTAACTAGATTGCCATCCCCATCATATTTAGATCCTTGATCATCAAAGCCATGGCCGATCTCATGTCCGATTACCGCACCGATGCCGCCATAGTTGGCTGCATCATCATCTGCTAGCACATCAAAAAATGGTGGTTGCAAAATAGCGGCTGGAAAGACAATCTCATTCATTCCTGGGTTGTAGTAAGCATTAACTGTTTGCGGGGTCATATACCACTCAGATTTATCTACAGCTTTTCCAATCTTGGCATACTCAAAATCTTGGGAGTACTTAGCAATCTGAGCCAAATTTCCAATCAAATCATCTTGAGTAATTGTTAGCTTTGAGTAATCTCGCCACTTATCTGGATAACCAATCTTTGGCGTGAACTTATCTAACTTAACAAAGGCTTTTTCTTTTGTCTCATCACTCATCCAGGTAAGAGCTTTAATATCTACCCGGTAGGCCTGAATTAAATTGGCAACTAATCCGACCATCCGCTCCTTAGCTTGCTTGCCAAAGTGGCGATCAACATAGATCTGCCCCACCGCCTCTCCCAGCGCCCCCTCCACT
>KB900406.1 GCA_000378865.1 actinobacterium SCGC AAA278-I18
GAGCCTTCTTACGAAGTGACACTTTGATTTCCCGCTTTCAGCTGAGCCAACGTCTTGACCCCTCTACTTAGTAAGACACCAAAAAGGGGAGGATGTTGCCCCTCCCAAACAAATTTATTCGGGGTTAAAATCAAACCTCTCACGCTGCAAAGATTAAAAGATAATAATAGATAAAACGGACAAAACGGACATATTTAACCATTATCTAGTATAACCTTATTTATAAATTTCGATGTACAGAAAAGCGCGCTTTGTGTTACCTTACAGAAACCTAGATTCGTTATTTATACTTGATTAAATATTAATTAAAAACTAATTGTACGTGGTGTATAAATCCAGCGCCGCCGAATATCCGGTCTTGTTTAACTAGAAAACTTGGGGTGACTTGTGATCCATTATATATAATTAGATTCGCTCTTTTTGTGAAAGTGTAAAGTGTAAGAAGCTCTGACAAATACTTTATTCGAAAAATAGTACGGTGAATGATTCCTTTATCGTAATTTTTAGAAAAAAATCCACTATGAACACTTAAGAAGATATCAATGCCTGCAGATTTTTTTATAAATTTTTTAAAATTTTTACTTCTTAAAATATTCCATTCTCCACCTTCAATATCACATTTAATTATAATATTACAATTCGATTTAAACAAATCTTTAATATTAATTCTATTAATAGTTTCAGAAATATTGGTCTTTTCATTAAGAGCGTATGGCGAAATTTTAAAATTCTTTTTTCCAACAACAAATGCTTTAAATATCTTTATTTCAAAACTAGGATTAAGTTCGGTGTTTATTTTTAAAGCTCGGAACTGGTCTTCATCAGGCTCTACAGAAACCACATCACAATTAAGAGAACCTGCTATTAAAGAGTAAATACCACTTGATGCTCCAATATCAATAAAATATAATTGACTCATATTTTCCTGATTTTTTTTCTTTATCAAATTAGTTATTTCTAATATTTGCTTATTTTCATATGACCCTTTTTCAACTAAATCCCAAAACTTAACTCCATAAAAACTTTCTGCTTGGTCTTCAATTTTAAAAATTGGTATTTTAAGATTTTGCATATTTATAACTCTCAATTTTGCTCCTAAATGTAATTTAATTTACATGCTACGACATAAATTTTACCATAATCTAAAGGAATATATGAGTTATTTTAGGATCCAATTTATCTTATCTAACTTCTCCAGCTGCTTTAACAAATAGTCATTGGAAAGTTTAGGAATACCGATATTTTTTTCTAAAAAATGACTCGCATAAAGACTATAAGATTGCAAGGCAAATGATGCATAACCTTCGGGTATCCCAATATGACCATTTTTAAAAAAATTACATCCAGAACCAACAGCTGCAAAAGATATTCTTGATTTAATAAAATTACTTTCTAAATTCAATGATGAATGAAAACCATCACCTGGAGAGTCCATATATTTTATTTTCCCACCGCGTTTAATAATATCGAAGGTAACTGGATCAAAAAAATCTATAACCGGCAGTAAAGATGTTCTTCGGCCAAGAATTTTTCTTCTAAGTAACACTGCTGGATGTTTTCTAATAAAAATCGAGTTGAAAGCAAAACAATCTGTATTAACTGCGTCAGGATAGAGATCTAACCTTTTTGAACCTTTGCCGTTTTTTCTATAAGGCCTATTCTTGTAAGGTCTTCGGGAACCTGCTATGGCATAACCTTCAATAGCAATTGTGTTTATTAAATCTGTAACTGAATCACCTAGAAAAATTGTGTCTGCGTCTAAATGTATAAATATATTTTCTTGTCTTGTATTTATTAAATACTCCCACAGAGTTGCCGTACCCAGATGTCCCCTTTTGTATCCTTTTAATATTCTATACTCAACAGATTTTAAAAGATATCTTTCGCTCTCAAGCGAATGTGGAATTACTAGCTCGGAATTAATTGATATTTCATTTAAATCATTTATTGTTCCGTAAACATGGATGGGGTGCTTATTATGTTTCACATATGAGGTGAGCATTGGCTGTAGGATTTCACCACAATTAAATGCTTCTGTCCAAATAAAAGCTTCCATAACCTAATTCCTAAACAATTTAACTTACATGCTAGTGGGCCCTGTCGGGATCGAACCGACGACCCACGGATTAAAAGTCCGTTGCTCTACCGACTGAGCTAAAGGCCCCTGTGAATTATTTGGATTTAACGGTACATTACTAAAAAGTTGGTTATTTTCATAATCAGAACGCATTCGAACTTAATTGGCAGCAGGATGGTCTTTAATCATAAAATCCAAAGTCATAGTATCTTGCTAAGATAAAATCAAATTATTGTCGGAAATGGAAGCGGTGCTATTAGAATGCCCCCGTTATTTAAGTATTTTTCTGCAGATTTCTTAATTGAATTCTTAAAGTGCCAAGGCAAAATTATGCCTAAATAGTTTAGCATTTTAGTGTTAGCCTCCCCAAGATATTTTGTCTCATCGACAATTTTAATTTTCGTACCAGGAGTATATTTATTAAATTTTTTAGGATTAATTTCACCGATCTCTTCTACTAAATCTCCTAAATTGCAATACTGGAGTAATACATTGCCTTTGGTAGAGGCACCTAAGCCAAATATGTGAAAATTATTATCTTTATAAGTTTGCAAAAGTTGTCTGAAATCAAAAGCAAATTTCCTAACATTTGAGGCAAAAACTAAACAGTTTTCAAAGCTTGTAATATTGCTACTTTTTTCCCAGTCCATGAGCCAATTTACATAAGGATTTATGGTTAAGGCCTCATTTTTAATTTTGCAAACATATACCTGAAAACTTCCACCATTAACTTCATTAATTTTTACATCAAAAATCTTTAAACCAGATTTTTTAAAAATATTATCAAGGTCTGTAAGGGTTAAATACAGTAAATGTTCATGACAAATAGTGTCAAAACCTAACGTATTAATCATGCTTGGAAGGTAACTTTGCTCTAAAATCCAAACACCGTCATCAGTTAATACGCTTTCAACATCTAAGGCAAATTGCACAGGATCGTCTAAATCATAATATACAGAAAAGCTGGTAATTAATTTGAACTTATTTTTGATGTATTCATCTATTGCTTGTTTAGAAAAAAATGAAGATACTTTAATAGCTGATGCTGGATAGTGGTCGTTCAAATAACTAATGATTGGATCAATTCCAAATAATTTTGTTGAGTTTTTATATCCGGACAATAAGGTCCCGTCATTCGAAGCAATATCGAGAATATAATCATTTCCGCCCAGACTAAATCTTTCTTCTAAATAGCGTGCCGTATTTTGTAAATGAGTTTTCATTGATTCATTTAAGTTTGATTCATACCCGTATTCTTTGCCGTATAGTTCCGCTATCGATGACCTGTCGACTAATTGAACCAGGCCACAAGAATCACATTTTCCTAAGTTTAAAGGTTGCTTTGGAATATCAATATTGATTTCTGGAAAATATCCAGTTAGGTGCATATCCCCTAAATTCAAAAAGCTTTTTATAGTACCTTCTAAACAAGAGCGACAATTTGAATGCAGTTTTTTGCTTTCAGTCAAAGTACTCTCCATGGAAGTAATATACATCCATGGAAGATTTAAAAGGAAAAAAAGCCTTAGTGATTGGGGCGCTTGGCCAAGATGGACAAATAATCTCCCTAAAATTACGACAGAAAGAAGTTTCAGTAGTGGGAGTGAGCAAAACCAATGACCCTCAAAGAACAAAAATTGATGGTGTTGATTATAAAATTATAGATTTATCAGATTCAAAATCTTGCTTTGAATATTTGGACTCGATAAAACCTGATTTCATATTCCATCTCGGCGCAAAGAATGCAAACTCAAAAAATATGAAAAATATTGAAAGTAATGACCCAGAATCTATTATTGAGAGTACAGTTAAATTAAGTACAAATATATTTAACTGGCAATTAAAAAATAAAAAAACAAAAATATTGGTTGGACTCAGTGCTTTCATGTATTCAAATTTTCCTAAAAAAGATCGAGTAGAATTAGATTCCGAGTATTCGCCTAAAGGTATATATGGTGAATGCAACGTGAGTACTCACAAAGAGATAATTGAATACAGAAACAAGTACGACTCTGATATTTGTGGATTAATACTTTTTAATCATACTTCCAAATTTTCAAAGCAAGGTTTTCTTGTACCAGATTTAGTCGAAAAAATTTCTAAGATAAGAAATAATGAAACCGATTTAATCACAATTAATGAAGCTAACAAATATATTGATATTTCTAGCGCTAATAACTTTTGTGATGGTTTCATAAGAATTATAGAATTAGGTTTGAAAAATGATTTTATTTTCTCAAGCGGAAAGTTAGTCACTATTAGAAGTATTGTTGAAGATGCCATCGCTGGTATCGATAAAAAACTAATTGAGCGCATAAATTTTGTTGATGAGATAAATCTGGCTAAACCAATTTACGGAGATATCTCGATAACTGAAAAAATGCTCGATTGGAAACCAGATGATTCAATCCGAAATACGTTACTAGATATGTTAGGTTAATTTCGTGCTTGATAAATCAATAAATAGCGATAAATATAAACTTTTTCTTCCCTTAGTATTTCTCATATTTTTTTATATACTCAATGGCCCTTCAAGAAACAGTTTCTTAAAACGCCCAGCAAGTTTTATTTCGCCAAATAGCTCAAGGTTGGTATTATTAATACTAGCTTTCACCTTGATGCTTGTGTGTATTAATATTTTAGTTTATAAAATACAAAAATTTGGTCAAGATAATATTTTACCTGATTTATTTTTAATTTCATTTACCAGTTTCATCTTAATTCCGATTATTACTGATAAATTTCTGAGGTTAAATACTTTTGAGTTAATAAATAAAATTTTCCGCGTAAGTTATATCAAACCTATTTTCGCTGACCTTAATACGATTTTAACTGGAATTGGGTGTCAAGCAGTAAATCATGTTGGTGATAAAATAATTTGCGATACAAAAAACGAAGTTTTATGGAATTATCCAACTGCTCTACTCAAACTTAGAGTTTTCAATATCGATTCCAAAATAACTTTCATACTAGGTGTTCTTACAACGTTAATTTTTCTGTTTGTACTATTTCTATTTAAAGATTTTACTAATATACAAAAAATTCTTCTTACGCTTTTAGCTTTTAGTCCACCATTGTTACTAGTTGTTAACCGGGGGAATTTTGATTTATTAATATTGATTTGTCTTGTTGTTGCCGGTTATTCCTTAAACAAAAATTTAAAGTACTCCCTGGAGTTATCTTATTTATTGATTATATTTGCAGGCACACTTAAATTTTATGCAATTTTTGCATTACCTTTGCTTTTACTTTTTAACAGAAAAATCCAAAATTATCTTTATTTCAGCCTTGTATCAATTATTTTTATCCTAATCAATTTCCGGGATATGTGGCATTTGAATAGATTTGTAGGAAGGGACATGTCTGGAAGTTTTGGGCTACCAGTTTTGATATCACATTTAAATGGTGATGCTGATTCTGATTTGAGATTACTTAGCATCGGTGCGTTATTAATTTTAATTATTTTTAGTTATTACTTTAATTATTTCAAGAACAAATTTAATTCAATTAATTTAGATAATTATAATGATTATATTTTTTTATTACTATCTTTTGTATTTCTGATAACGTGGTTGCTGGCTTCAAACTATTACTATAGATTCGTTTTACTAATCTTTGTAATTCCATTTTATTTTTATAAAAAATCCACTATTGTCGAAAATTATATTGGATTGACTTGTTTTTTTAGTTTTTACCTATCTTATAGAACCGTTGGATTTATCATGAATATTTTCTTGA
>KB900407.1 GCA_000378865.1 actinobacterium SCGC AAA278-I18
ACGCACGGTGGTCGATTCATCGGAGTTTTTCGCCATCTAATCCCGCATAAGGCTGTGCTTATTTTAAATAGTTAACATGGCTGTAATCATTATTGGCTTTAATAGGGGGTATGACCTCCCCAAGTGATTTAGCAAAACAGCAAGCATTTGTGCAGCGCACCTTAGAGGAGCGCAACATTAGATTTGTCCGGCTTTGGTTTACCGATGTATTAGGATTTTTAAAATCAGTAGCAATTGCACCAGCTGAGCTTGAGAATGCATTTGCTGAAGGTATTGGCTTTGATGGCTCTGCCATTGAAGGCTTTGCCCGTGTTACTGAAGCAGATATGTTGGCAAAACCTGATCCAGCAAGTTTTTCTATCCTGCCTTGGCGCACTGAATCACCAGGAGCTGCCAGAATGTTTTGTGATATCACTATGCCAGATGGCAGCGCAGCATCGGTTGATCCACGAAGAGTATTACGCCAAACATTAGAAAAGGTAGCAAAGCTTGGTTACACCTGTTACACACACCCTGAGATTGAGTTCTTTTTATTTAAAGATGAACCAAAAGCAGGTGAGATGCCAGTGCCAGTTGATTCTGCTGGCTACTTTGATCACACACCATCGGTAGTTGGTCATGATTTTAGAAGGCAAGCAATTACCATACTTGAAGCAATGGGTGTCTCAGTTGAGTTCTCACACCATGAAGGAGCTCCAGGCCAGCAAGAGATTGATTTGCGTTATGCCGATGCATTAACTACCGCAGATAACATCATGACATTTAGACATGTAATAAAAGAGGTGGCATTAGATCAAGGATTTTTTGCCTCCTTTATGCCAAAACCATTTACAAACCATCCAGGCTCTGCGATGCATACCCACATCTCCTTATTTGAGGGTGAGAGGAATGCATTTTATGAAGAGGGTGCGCCAATGCAATTATCTAAAGTTGGCCGATCATTTATTGCTGGAATTATTAAACATGCGCCAGAGATAACTGCAATTACAAATCAATGGGTTAATTCATATAAGAGATTAAGTGGCGGGGGTGAGGCACCGGCATTTGCCACCTGGGCCCAAAATGATCGCAATGCAATGGTGCGTATTCCAACCTACAAACCAAAGAAGGAAGCATCAACTCGAATTGAGGTTAGATCACCTGACTCTGCATGTAATCCATACCTAGCATTTGCGGTAATTATTGCTGCCGGTCTTGCTGGGGTTGAGGGAAAGTATGAATTAAAAGATAACGCTAATCCAACTGCGCTACCTACTGATTTAGCTGAGGCAATTAGCGCAATGGAGAAGAGTGAGTTAGTTAAGAAAACATTAGGAGATGATGTATTTGAGTATGTATTGCGTAATAAGCGAGCTGAGTGGGATGAGTATCGCAAGCAAGTTAGCGCCTATGAGTTAGGTCGATACCTACCAGTTTTATAAATTAGCGAGTAATAACCTTATTTTTAACCGCACCCTTTGGCCGATATGTTGCCCGAGGTTGAGCCTTAGGAAATGAACCATCTAGCCTAAAGTTTTTAGCAACCATTAATAAGATCAACCTCGCCTCAGCAAGTGCAAAGTACTCACCTAAACACTTTCGCCCTCCGCCCCCAAATGGGAAGTAAGCACCATTTGGAAGTGATTTCTCAAAATTGGTACCCAGCCACCGAGCTGGCTTCCACTGCTCTGGATTTGGAAAATACCTTGGGTTTCTATGGGTTACATACTGACTAAGTAATACATGCGCACCCTTTGGAATTTTAACTCCATCAATTACGCAATCAACAATTGCAATTCTTGGCGCTACCCAAACCGGGGGAGCAAGTCGCATTGTCTCTTGCAAAATGGCAGAGGCAACTGGTGAGCTATCTTCTAACTCCTGATAAGTAGGAGTGCGATCCTCTTTTATCCAAGCAGCCTTATCTGCCTCATCCTCTAACATTTTTCTAACCGCCAGATTTTTAGAAAGGTAGGAAAATGCCCAACTCATAACATTTGCAGTAGTTTCATGACCACTTAAGATTAATGTTAAAACTTCATCACGAATGTGGTCAATTGAGATCTGATCTCTCATCTGCAGAAGTATTCCTAGTAGATCATCATCTTTCTTCTCATTACTTGCAAGCCGCTTATTTATAATTGCCTCAGCGATATCTACTAAATTATCAGAGGCAATCTCAAACTTTTTAAAGTATCTAAAGACCGACTTATCAAATCGCTCAAGTCCTGGCAACATAGTTCGTTCAATTCGATCAATTGCCACCTCCATAGACTCAGCAATATCTTGGGTGTATTGATGTGAGTCCAGCCCAAATAGACATTGTGAAACAATCTCTAGAGTTAGCGCCATCATCTCCGGCGCCAGATCAATGCTTGATTTACCCCGCCAGATATTGGTGTGCTCATTTATTAGGTTATGCATAATTGCTACATAAGAATCTAAATTTCCATGGTGAAATGGTGGTTGCATCATTCGCCGGTGAGCTAGATGAATTGGCTCCTCATTTGTTAGTAAGCCCTCACCTAAAACCTTGCGCATTCGGGCAAAGCCAACTCCTTTAACAAAATTATGTTGCTGGGCAACTGTTACCTCATGCACAGCAGATGGTGAGAAGAGGCCAATAAATAATCTACGAGATAAGAAGAATGAGCAGCTGCTGCCATATTTGCGTTGCATCTTAAGTAAAAATTTTGGCGTATTGATCATAAATGTTGCGGTAATTAAATCTGAGAAAATTGGATTAGGCCCTGGCAGAAATGAATTGCCATACCAATCTTTGCGATGTATTGGATCAGGAATTGGTGGGTACTGATTTGGCCGTGGGGCTTGGAAGGGGCGATTAGTCTGGATCGACATGACCTAAAGATAGGCAATATATCCGGTAAAGAAAATGAATTTTTATGATTATTTGGCTTAAATCTTTAATCTGAGTTAGCCTTAACCCATGTTGAACGCAGGAAAGAGCTCATTAGTACTAGGACTTTCTTTGCGCGCACTCTCACTTATCTGCCGCGACGGGGCCAAGTAACCGGCCTCCTCGTCGCGGAGGTTGGTCACACCGGTAGACCACTTTTAATCGATGAGGAGAAATAAAAATGAGTAACTTTCCAGAACAAAGTAAATCAGATATGCCGATATCGCGTTATGCCCCATTTAATCCATTTCCAAATAATGCTGGCTTGGTTGATAGAACCTGGCCAAATAAGAAAATGAGCAAAGCACCTAAGTGGTGCTCAGTTGATTTACGAGATGGCAATCAAGCCTTAATTGATCCAATGGATGCTAATCGCAAGCTTGCGATGTTTAAGTTGCTACTCAAGATGGGTTACAAAGAGATTGAGGTTGGCTTTCCGGCAGCAAGTCAGACTGATTTTGATTTCATCCGTAAGATTATTGAAGATAAATTAATACCAGATGATGTAATAATCCAGGTATTAACCCAAGCTCGTAAGCCATTAATTGAGCGAACCTTTGAATCAATTAAAGGATCAAAGCAGGCAATCGTTCATCTATATAACTCAACCTCAACCTTGCAAAGACGAGTTGTCTTTGGCCAGGATAAAGATGGCATAAAGAAGATTGCCACCGATGGCGCTCAAATCTGTTTGGATTTAGTAAAAACTGTGCCGGAAACTTTAGTCTCATTTGAGTACTCACCTGAGTCATACACTGGAACAGAGCTTGAGTATGCGGTTGAGGTTTGTAACGCAGTAAATGATATTTGGAAACCAACACCTGCTTGGAAAACCATAATGAATCTGCCAGCCACAGTTGAGATGGCAACACCAAATATTTATGCCGATTCAATTGAGTGGATGCACCGTAATTTAAAGTATCGCGACAGCGTGATTTTATCTTTGCACCCACACAATGATCGTGGTACCGGGGTTGCAGCAGCTGAGCTTGCATATTTAGCAGGAGCTGATCGAATTGAGGGAACTTTATTTGGTAATGGTGAGCGAACTGGAAATGTTTGTTTAGTTACCTTAGGGCTTAACTTATTAAGCCATGGTATTGATCCAATGATTGATTTTTCAGATATTGATGAGATCAGGCGAACAGTTGAGTACTGCAATCAACTTCGAGTGCCAGAGCGTCATCCATATGGGGGAGATTTAGTCTTTACCGCATTCTCAGGTTCACACCAAGATGCAATTAAGAAAGGCTTTGAGCATATGGAAAAAGATGCCAAAGTTGCTGGAGTTGATAAGGATAAATTCACCTGGGCCATCCCATATCTACCAATTGATCCTAAAGATATTGGTAGAAGTTATGAGGCGGTAATAAGAGTAAATAGCCAATCTGGTAAAGGTGGAGTGGCTTATTTAATGAAGCATGAGCATCAATTAGATCTACCACGCAGATTACAGATTGAGTTCAGTCAGGTTATTCAAGCATTGACAGATAGTGAAGGTGGTGAGGTATCACCCGAAGCTATGTGGCACACCTTTGAGGATGAGTACCTTCCTGCTAAAGATAATCAATGGGGCCGCTTTAAATTAGCAGCTCTTTCACAAACATCGCAGATGGACAAAGATGTTGATCTATCTATTGAATTACTTGATAAGGGTGATAGTAAAAAACTATCTGGTAAAGGTAATGGCCCTATTGCAGCATTTGTTGCAATTGTTAATGCTCATGAGCCAAAACTTTCTCTGCGTGTTTTAGATTACTACGAGCACGCACTCTCTGCAGGTGGGGATGCTAAGGCTGCGGCATATCTTGAGTGTGAGATTGCTGGCAAGGTTTATTG
>KB900408.1 GCA_000378865.1 actinobacterium SCGC AAA278-I18
ACTAACTACACCCCTTGATTGGCAAGATCAGGGAATGGAACAAGGTGCACCATTTGCTAGCGCCCATACTTTCTTTCAGACTGGGCCGTTTAGGCCAAGAAACCTAGCAAGAGGTTATGAGAATGTAGTTTTCGCTGGCTCTGGAACCCAGCCAGGTGTTGGAGTACCTATGGTTTTAATCTCAGGCCGGCTTGCGGCAGAACGTATTGTTGGAGCAGTTAAGTAATTAGATGGATGAGTTAACCGCAGCTGGAATTACTGATCCAGATCTGCGTGCTTCTTATCTAGAGTGCAAACGGCTTAACTCACTTCATGGAAAAACATACTACTTAGCAACTTTGCTACTACCGCCAGCAAAGCGCCCATTTGTGCATGCTCTATATGGCTTTGCAAGATATGCCGATGAGATTGTTGATGATCTTGCTTCAGTACTAACTAAGGAAGAAAAGGCGATCGCCCTAAAGAGGTGGGGAGATGGTGTTTTAGCAGATATTAAATCTGGAAATAGTAAAGACCACATTGGTAGCGCATTAGTAGATACCGTAAAACGATTTAATATTCCAATCACCTACTTTGAGGCCTTTCTTCACTCAATGACAATGGATTTAACTATCACTGAATACCACTCCTATGAGGATCTATATGAGTATGTTTATGGCTCTGCTGCAGTTATTGGATTACAAATGGTCGCCATTATGGGAACAACCTCTACCGCCTCAATCAAAGAGGTAAATGCAGCAGCAGAAAAACTTGGCATAGCATTTCAATTAGCTAACTTTATTCGTGATGTTGGTGAGGATTTAGATCGTGGGCGGGTTTATCTACCAGTTTCTGAGTTACAAGCACATGGCGTTACTAGAAATATGCTGGAAGAGAGAGTACTTACTCCAGAAATAAGAGATGCGTTGAAGGAGCAGATCGAAAGAGTCAGAAGGCTACAGAAAGAGGCGAATGCCGCAATTAAATTATTAAGCATCGAAAGTCGGGCATGTATTGAGGCTGCTAGTGAGCTCTACTGTGGCATTGTTGATGAGGTTGAGAAAATTGATTATCAAATATTTACTAAAAGAGCCAAGACATCAAATTTGCGAAGATTAAAGGTTGCACTTCCAGCATATCTACGTGCTAGGAAATCTCGCTAGTTACCGCTTTTGAACTCCCTTACGACCCCAATAAACCCACATCGCCATAACACAGAGCACCAGCGCAAAACCAAATAAAAGATCCTCAAGTGGGGCGGAGGCAACTCTGATACCCATAATTGCATCTGGGTTATACATAACAATATTACGAGAGGTCAGCCACCAGTTGGTTATTAATTGAAATGGCAAAATAATTGCATAACTTGTCCAAAATGCTACCCGGGTAAGTAACTGTGTTTTGATCCCAAATAAGTCAAAGAAAACGGCAAATAGAAGGGCGAAGATTGCGATATCTGAGTAAACCATTACTCATCCCCCACCTTCCAGTGTTTTTTAACTGTCCTAACACCTTCAATAGTCATTATTGCTGCCATTGGTACTACGGTAAAAAACAAAAACTCCTCAAGTGGAATATCAAATGGGCCAAATACTCCCAGAATTTGTTTGCTATCGAAGTACCAGTGCCCTTTTGAAATAGCATAGGCATCCCAGATTAAAAAAAATATTGCGACTGGAAAGATACTCATAGCAACCCGCTTAATACGCCGTAGTACACCTATTTTTAAAAAGATCTCAAGCCAAAATGAGCCAACTACTGTAAATATGAGCATTGCCACATAACTAAACTTAAGCACACCGTAACTATAGACAACTTTTTTACTCAGTACCTGCGCTAGGATTTCCAACACGGGAGCTAAGAAATTTAGCTGAGAGGGCCTGAAGTTCAGGCCGACCGGTTGACCAGTTCGGTAATGCGAATTGGAAAGGATCTCCTTATGTCTATTTTGGAAATAATTGCTTTCCTAACATCTTTAATTGGTGTGGTCTTGGGGGTACTTGGCCCTCGCATAACCTGGCCATGGTGGAGTATTGGTAGTTTGTTATACGCAGTTTTATTTTTTCAATCTGCCTACTATGCAAGTGCTAGCCTGCAATTTATTTTTATTGCTGGCGGAGTTTGGGGTTGGTTTGGTTGGGGACCATCTGGTGTAAAGCCAAAAAAATCTAATGGCAAAGAGCGGCTGATAATAATTGCAACACTAATTGTTGCATCTATTTTGCTTTGGCCAGTTTTAATAAATATTGGTGCTACCTCCTCGGCCATTGAAGCCTTTGGCTTTGTTGGCAGCGTTATAGCGCAACTGCTAATGGTTTGGCAGAGATTTGAAGCCTGGCCAATCTGGTTGGTAGTCGATGCGGCCTATACCTATCAATACTTCAATGGTGAGCTATATCTAACCGCAATTCTCTATTTAATCTTCACGCTAATTGCAATTTGGGGTCTGATTCGTTGGGGAAATGAGGCTGAAAAATTAACAAACAAATAGAGTACCAAGAGTTAATGATTAATCTTTCTAAGATTAAGTCTAAAAAGCCAATTGTTGTTGCAATTGATGGTGTGGCTGGATCTGGAAAAACAACACTGGCAATGCAACTGCTATCTGATCTTGCAGATGCACAGGTAGCTCATTTAGATGATTTCTATGATGGCTGGGAAAATCCACTTTCTGCTAAATTAACCTCTAGAGTTATCTCCCAACTTCTTAATCCATTTTCCAACCAATTACAGGTTAACTATCAAAGTTTTAATTGGAAGCTAAATCGTTTTGATATTAGAAGGCAAATTAATCAATCAAAGTACTTAATCTTAGAAGGTGTAGGTTCTAGTCAAAGAGAGTTTCGTGCTTACCTAAGTAAAATTATTTGGCTAGAGTGTGATTCGCAGGTTGGTTTTGAGAGAGTTATCACCCGCGATGGCGAAGCAGTCAGAGAGGCAATGGTTAAATTCTTGCTTGATCAAAACAATCATTTTGCCGCAGAATTAAGTAAGAATGCTGCGGATTACACCCTGAATGGCGCGCCTTAAACTCTGTTTTTAAGAGTAGTTCTCTAAACTTTAATGGTGTCTGATTTAACTGGCGAGCTAATTGATAGCCGATACCTTCTGCAACGGATAGTCGCCTCCGGTGGCATGGCAACTATCTATGCTGGAATCGATACTCGCTTAGATAGGCCGGTTGCGGTAAAGATAATGCACGCACACCTTGCAAATGATGAGGCATTTGTATCTAGATTTATTAAAGAAGCAAAGGCAACTGCCGCACTATCTCATCCAAATATTGTCTCTATTCAAGATCAGGGATGGAATGAGGGTGGGCCACCTGCGGTATTTCTTGTAATGGAATTAGTTGAAGGAACTACATTGCGTGACTTCTTAAATCAAAATGGTGCATTGTCAATTGATCAAGTTTTCCAACTAATTAACCCTGTTTTAAGTGCATTAGCGGCGGCACACCAAATTGGCATTATCCACCGTGATATTAAGCCAGAAAATATTTTAATATCCAAAGATGGCAGAGTGAAGGTAGCAGATTTTGGATTAGCTAGAAATGTTGCGATCGGTCAGACCATGACAGCCGAATCTAGCGTGGTGTTAGGTAGCGTTTCATACTTATCACCGGAACAAGTTCAACGCGGAATTGCTGATGCTAGGAGTGATATCTACGCTATCGGCATAGTTCTATTTGAGATGCTAACTGGCACTAAGCCGTATGATGGCGAAACACCAATCCAAATTGCTTATCGGCATGTGAATGATCGAATTCCTAATGTTCAAAGCATTCGATCTGATATTCCTTCGCCAATCGCAGAGTTAGTTTATTTAGCAACTGCACCAAACCCAGACCAACGCCCCAAAAATGCTGAAGAGCTGATCTATAAATTAAGAGAAATCCAAATTCAGATTGACCCAAAACGAAGGCAAATGAGTTTAGATCTTGATCTTCCACCGATTGTTAGTAAAAAAGCGGTAAAACGTGGCAAGGTATCCATTGGTTTGCCATTTGGTGGATTGAAGGAGAAAACCTTCCAATTACCATCAGGAAATC
>KB900409.1 GCA_000378865.1 actinobacterium SCGC AAA278-I18
TGAATCTGGAAAGATCATCGGAGTTAGCATTCAAGATTCTGAAGAGGGATTTGAATTAGCAGCTGGTGTTAACCAAGTTGTGCGCGTCTATGTTGCACAAAAGCGCAAAATTCAAGATGGTGACAAACTTGCTGGCCGCCACGGTAACAAGGGTGTTATTTCAAAGATTTTGCCAGTTGAAGATATGCCATTCCTAGAAGATGGAACTCCAGTAGATATTGTATTAAATCCACTTGGTGTACCAGGACGTATGAATGTTGGTCAGGTATTAGAAACTCACCTAGGTTGGGTTGCTAAATCTGGTTGGAAGCTTGAAGGAAGTGCTGATTGGCAGCAATCACTTCGCGCTAACGGTTATGCAGATGCGCCAGCAAATACCAAGGTAGCTACCCCAGTATTTGATGGAACAAGAGAAGAAGAGTTATCTGGATTACTTGGTTCAACATTGCCAAATAAAGATGGCATGCGCTTAGTTGGCGCCGATGGTAAAGCACAATTATTTGATGGCCGAACTGGTGAGCCATACAAGCAACCAATCTCAGTTGGCTATATGTATATCTTAAAGCTGCACCATTTAGTTGATGACAAGATCCACGCACGTTCAACCGGTCCTTACTCAATGATTACGCAACAACCATTGGGTGGAAAAGCACAATTCGGTGGACAGCGCTTTGGTGAGATGGAAGTTTGGGCACTTGAAGCATATGGCGCTGCTTACACCTTGCAAGAGTTACTAACAATTAAATCAGATGACGTATTAGGTCGAGTTAAGGTTTATGAGGCAATTGTTAAGGGTGAAAATATTCCAGAGCCAGGAATTCCTGAATCATTTAAGGTTTTGGTTAAGGAAATGCAATCACTTTGTTTAAATGTTGAAGTACTTTCTTCAGAGGGTGTAGCGATTGAAATGCGCGATACCGATGAAGAGGTATTTAGAACCGCTGAAGAGTTAGGTATCAACTTATCCCGAGTTGAACCAAGTTCTGTAGAAGAAGTGTGAGGAGAGGATAACCATGTTAGATGTTAACTTTTTTGATGAGTTAAGAATCGGTCTTGCCTCCACCGACAATATTCGTGAGTGGTCATTTGGTGAGGTTAAAAAGCCAGAGACTATTAACTACCGAACACTTAAGCCTGAAAAAGATGGTCTATTTGATGAGAAGATCTTCGGACCAACCCGTGACTGGGAATGTTATTGCGGTAAGTACAAGCGGGTTCGATTTAAAGGAATTATCTGCGAGCGGTGCGGTGTTGAGGTAACTCGCGCCAAGGTTCGTCGTGAGCGGATGGGACATATTGAACTTGCAGCTCCCGTAACACACATTTGGTATTTCAAAGGTGTGCCAAGTCGTCTTGGTTATTTACTAGATCTTGCACCAAAGGATTTAGAAAAAGTAATTTACTTTGCTGCTTACATGATCACTGAGGTTGATACTGAAGCTCGCGCTGAAGATATGCCAACTTTAGAGAAGAAATACTTATCTGAGCTAAAGAAGACTGAGTCACGCCGTGATCTTGAATTAGATACTCGCACTAAAAAAATGGAATCTGATTTAGCAGATCTAGAGGATGAGGGTGCTAAGGCTGATGCTCGTCGTAAGGTGCGCGAGGCTGGTGAGCGTGAATTAAAAACAATTCGCGATCGTGCGCAACGTGAATTAGATCGTCATGATGCAGTTTGGAATCGTTTTAAGAATCTTAAGGTTCAAGATCTTGAAGGAGATGAATCTTTATATCGCGAACTTCGTGATCGCTATGGTGTTTACTTCAAAGGATCAATGGGTGCATCTGCAATCAAAGCACGTCTTGAGACCTTTGATCTAAAATCTGAGTTTGATAAGTTAAATGAGTTATCTCAAACTGGTAAGGGTCAAAAGAAAACCCGTGCAATTAAGAGATTAAAGGTTGTTAACTCATTCCTTAATACACGTAACAAGCCAGCATCAATGGTGCTTGATTGCGTTCCAGTAATTCCACCAGATCTTCGTCCAATGGTTCAGCTAGATGGTGGCCGCTTTGCGACCAGTGATCTAAATGATCTATATCGACGGGTTATTAACCGTAATAATCGGCTAAAGCGTCTTGCAGATTTGGGTGCACCTGAGATTATTGTTAACAACGAAAAGCGTATGTTGCAAGAAGCGGTTGACTCACTATTTGATAACGGCCGTCGTGGTCGTCCAGTTACCGGACCTGGAAATCGTCCACTGAAATCACTTTCTGACATGCTTAAAGGTAAGCAAGGACGTTTCCGTCAAAACTTACTTGGAAAGCGGGTTGATTACTCAGGCCGTTCCGTAATTGTGGTTGGACCACAACTTAAGCTGCATCAGTGTGGTCTGCCAAAGCAGATGGCACTTGAGTTGTTTAAGCCATTTGTAATGAAGCGTTTGGTTGATTTAAATCATGCTCAAAATATTAAATCTGCAAAGCGTATGGTTGAGCGTGCTCGTCCAGTAGTTTGGGATGTATTAGAAGAGGTAATTGCTGAGCATCCAGTACTACTAAACCGTGCACCAACACTGCACCGTCTTGGTATTCAAGCATTTGAACCACAATTAGTTGAAGGAAAAGCTATTCAGATTCACCCATTAGTTTGTACTGCATTTAACGCAGACTTCGATGGTGATCAGATGGC
>KB900410.1 GCA_000378865.1 actinobacterium SCGC AAA278-I18
CCATTGGTCATCTTTGGTCTTTATGGTGGGGTGCTCGCTGATCATATGGATCGCAAAAAGATGATCTGGGCAACTGAGGCCACCGCTCTTTGTCTCTCATCCATCCTCTTAATAAATGCATTACTACCGCAGCCAAAGTTAGCGCTGATCTATATTGTTGCCGCCCTCTTCTCAGCTGTTGATGGTCTGCAGCGCCCGAGTGCTGATGCAATTTTGCCAAGATTAGTTGGCCATAAGGATCTACCAGCAGCAAGTGCGTTGATGAGTTTGCGATGGCAGGTCGGAGTTATTACCGGTCCAGCACTAGCTGGAGTTTTAATTGCAACTGCTGGCGTTGAATCTGGATTTATTCTAGATATTATTACCTACATACTTGCATTAATTATTTTAAGTCGGGTTAGAAATGTGCCACCGTTGAAAGAGAGTGAAAAACCCTCACTTTCTAGCCTGGTGGAGGGGGTCAAATACGCCACTAGTCGCAAGGATTTAATGGGCACTTATCTTGTTGATTTAGCAGCAATGTTTTTTGCCATGCCAACTGCGCTATTTCCATTTTGGGCAGAGCAGGTTGGTGCGCCATGGGCACTTGGTTTGTTCTATGCCGCCGGCACGATCGGTTCTATTTTGGTAACACTGACAAGTGGTTGGGTAAAGACATATACCAAACATGGCTGGGCAATATTTTTAGCCGCCCTTGGTTGGGGATTAGCGATAACTTTGGCTGGGGTAGTAAATAACCTCTACCTTATTTTGCTATTTCTGATATTAGCTGGTGCATCAGATATGGTCTCCGCCTTATTTCGCTCAACCCTTTGGAATCAATCAATTCCAGATGAGTTCCGGGGCAGATTAGCCGGGGTAGAACTTATCTCTTACTCAGTTGGACCATTAGGTGGGCAAACTCGTGCCGGCTTTACTGCAGAGAGAACCTCACTTCGCACTTCAGTTGTATCTGGTGGCCTGCTTTGCATCGGTTTTGTGACGCTGTTTACCGCCCTGCTGCCAGAATTTCGTAAATATGACAGTAAAAGTAATAAATTTGCCATTTTGGAGGCGAAAAAACGTAAAACGGCGCCAAATAATTAACTCACCAGTAGGTTTTCGGTTATTTTCGGCAAATACTTGCCAATATTTATAAAAAATTGCACCAAAAAAACTAATAAATGAAGTTACGACACGCTTCATATTTATTGCCAAATTAGTGGAATATTTTGCTAATTAGTGCCACGCTTGTCCATGAAACAGGTTCGGTGACGGATCGAACCACTTTGATAGGAGATCTACGTGGCTGCAAAGCGTCGTAAGAAAGCAGCAAAAGCTGCACCAAAGCGTCGTCGTCGTAAGGCTGCTAAGGCTGCCCCAAAGCGTCGTCGTCGTAAGAAAGCAGCTAAGGCTGCTCCAAAGCGTCGTCGTCGTAAGAAAGCAGCTAAGGCTGCTCCAAAGCGTCGTCGTCGTCGTAAGGCTTCAAAGTAAGTTATTAACTAAAAAATCCCACCAGTCAAATGGTGGGATTTTTTATTGCCTAAAATTTCTACACCTATAGGTAGGCTTGCCCCATTATGCGCAGCGGCCTAGATCTTGCCCACATCGATTCTGCAGTTCGCCCCCAAGATGATCTCTTTAGATTTATGAATGGCAAGTGGTTAAAAGAATCTAAGATCCCAGAGGATAGGGCTAGTGATGGCG
Organism: actinobacterium SCGC AAA278-I18; assembly: GCA_000378865.1. Classification (GTDB taxonomy): domain Bacteria; phylum Actinomycetota; class Actinomycetes; order Nanopelagicales; family Nanopelagicaceae; genus Nanopelagicus. The sequence goes on from KB900410.1 coordinate 1,687, forward strand.
CTTTTTACTGGTTATATGAGCAGGCTGAAAAACAGGTTAAACAAATAATTTTAGATCAGGCAGCAAGTGGTGCTGCTGCTGGTAGTAATGCCCAAAAAATTGGGGATCTCTATAACTCTTTTATGGATGAGGCCAAAGCAGAGCAACTTGGCACCACACCAATTGAAAAGGATTTGGCAGCAGCTGCTTCCTTTAAAACCGCAGATCAGTTTTTTCAAATATTAGGTGATCTAGAAAGCCGTGGGCTCTCTGGTCTTTTCTACTCCTACGTTTCAACTGATAATAAGGACTCCACAAAAAACATTCTCTACCTTGGCCAAGGTGGCATCTCACTGCCCGATGAGGCTTACTACCGAGAGGATGAGTACCAAGAGATTCGGGATGCATTTTTGATCCATGTTGAAAAGATCTTTGATCTCGCAAAGCTAGCTAATGGCAAAGCTGCAGCTGCGCAGGTATTAGAGCTTGAAACCCAAATCGCTGCTTGCCACTGGGATCAGGTTAGAGACCGGGATGCTGAGGCGACCTATAACAAAAAAAGTTTTAGCGAACTTGTAGATCTAGCTACCACCTTTAATTGGCCGCTTTGGATGGCAGCATCTAATACCCCAGCCCATGTTTTAGAGCAGGTAGTAGTTAGACAACCATCCTTCTTTGAGGGTTTATCTAAATTAATTCAAAGCTTTGACCTGGAAAAATGGCGCAGCTGGCTGACCTGGCACATCATCTCTGGCGCCAGCCCTTATTTAAATAAAGCATTAGTTGATGAGAACTTTAACTTTTATGGCACCACCCTCTCTGGAATTCCAAAGCTAAAGGAGCGG
>KB900411.1 GCA_000378865.1 actinobacterium SCGC AAA278-I18
TTCCATGACCCAGAGACTGGCTTTTATGTAATATCTGAGTTTAATATTCTAGAAATCAAGGCAGATCAAAGCTATCGCTGCGATCTAACTGCATTTGATTCCGATGGAAATGAGATAATTTCTTGGAAAACTGAAGGGTTGAGCTTCTCGCCAAGGCCATCAACAATTTACTCAGGCCAAACAAATTTAAAGCCTGAGCAAGTACCTACGGTTAAAAGTTCTGTGGTTAAATGCGAAGTGGCCGACGCTATTAAATAGCACCGGCCACTTTCGTAATTTCTTTATTTAGCGGACCTCGAACTCATTCAAACGGACCGCTTCACCTGAACCTTGTGATTCAAATGGTGTGAATTCGAATTCATCATAAGCAGCATAGACCGCAGCCTTTGCCTCCTCAGTTGGCTCAACTCGAACATTGCGATAACGAGCAAGTCCAGTACCAGCTGGGATTAACTTACCGATGATTACGTTTTCCTTAAGTCCAAGTAATGGATCACTCTTCTCAGACAACGCTGCATCTGTTAGAACACGAGTTGTCTCTTGGAATGATGCTGCTGACAACCAAGATTCAGTAGCAAGTGAGGCCTTAGTAATACCCATAAGTTCTGGGCGACCTGAGGCTGCTTTGCCACCTGTTGAAACCACCCGACGGTTCTCCTCTTCAAACCGTCCGCGCTCAACTAACTCACCTGGTAGTAGATCAGTATCACCAGGTTCTAGCACAGTAATGCGCTTTAGCATTTGGCGAACAATAATTTCAATGTGCTTATCGTGGATTGATACACCTTGCATACGATAAACCTCTTGAATTTCACTTACTAAGTGAATCTGAGTTTGACGTGGTCCTAAGATGCGAAGTACTTGCTTAGGATCAATTGCGCCAACAACTAATTGCTGACCAACTGTTACGCGGGTTCCCTCTTCAACTAGAAGTTTTTGGCGACGAGTAATTGGATAGGCAACCGCTTCACTGCCATCCTCTGGAGTAACCACAATCTTCTTGCCCTTTGCATCCTCTAGGAATGAAACAGTTCCGGCTGCCTCTGCAATTGGCGCAACACCCTTTGGCGTGCGTGCTTCAAATAATTCTTGAACACGAGGTAGACCGTGGGTAATTTGAGTTTCACCAAGTAGCTGAGCACCACCAGTATGGAAGGTACGCATTGTTAACTGGGTTCCTGGCTCACCAATTGATTGAGCAGCAATGATTCCAACAGCCTCGCCGACATCAACAATCTTGCCAGCGGCCATTGATCGGCCGTAACACATTGCGCACTGACCAACCTTGCTATCACAAGTTAGAACTGAGCGAACCTTTACCTCTTCAACACCTGCTGCAACTAATGTGTCGATGTTGCGATCACCAAGATCAGTTCCGGCGGTAAGAACTACCTTGCCAGATGCAGAAACATCCTCAGCTAAGTTACGACCAAACAAAGATGTCTCAACATGGTCATCACGAACTAATGTGCCGGTTGCATCCTTAGCAGCAATTTTCAGAGTTAGACCGCGATCGGTTCCGCAATCCTCCTCGCGAATAATTACATCTTGTGCAACATCGCACAGACGACGGGTTAGGTAACCAGAGTCAGCGGTACGAAGTGCGGTATCGGCCAAACCTTTACGAGCACCATGTGTAGAAATAAAGTACTCAAGAACTGAAAGACCTTCACGGAAGTTTGATTTAATCGGACGAGGAATAATTTCACCCTTTGGGTTAGCTACAAGTCCGCGCATACCTGCAATTTGGCGGATCTGCATCATATTTCCACGAGCCCCTGAGTAAACCATCATCCAAACTGGATTAGTACGAGGGAAGTTATCTTCCATCTCTTTAGCAACTTCGTTAGTTGCAAGTGTCCAGATCTCAATTAACTCTTGACGGCGCTCATCATCAGTAATCAATCCCTTTTCATACTGTGATTGAACCTTATCCGCCTTAGTTTCATAACCTTCCAAGATTTCACGCTTGCGTCCTGGAGTTACTACATCGTTAATAGAGATTGTTACACCAGCACGAGTTGCCCAGTAGAAACCAAGTGACTTAAGTGCATCAAGAGTTTGTGCAACTGTTACCTTGGCATAACCTTCAGCCAAATTATCAACAATTAAACCAAGAAGCTTCTTAGTTACATCGTAATCAACGAAGGCAAAATCAGCAGGTAATACCTCATTAAATAATGCACGACCTAATGTAGTTTCGCGAGTCTCAGCCACACCACTCTTATCAATCCGAAGTTTGATCATCGCCTGCAATGAGAGTGTTCCTTGATCAAATGCCATTACCGCTTCAGCAATAGATGAGAAACCACGGCCTTCACCTAATTGCTTCTCACGTAGTGAGGTTAGGAAGTAAAGACCAAGCACCATGTCCTGTGTAGGAGATGTAATTGGACGACCAGATGCTGGAGATAAAATATTATTGCTAGATAGCATTAATACTCGAGCTTCTG
>KB900412.1 GCA_000378865.1 actinobacterium SCGC AAA278-I18
TTGTGCAACACCAGCCTCAATACTTACTCGCGCTTTAATTGTTTTAGGTAAAACTTGATTTCGATAACTCTCTGGCTGCTCCATAAACCATTCAAGGCAAGGCGCACTAACTACTCGGGCCTTAATACCTTGTTCTGCTAAATTTTCCCTAGCTGCAATTGCAAGGTGAACCTCTGAACCTGTGGCAATTAAAATTACCTCACACTTATCTTTTGAATCATCGCTGCCATAAGCTAAAACATACGCGCCCTTTGCCACTCCTTCTGCGCTGGCGTACTTATTGCGATCAAGCACTGGTAAATTTTGTCGAGAGAGTGCTAATCCAACCGGCTTTGCGCGTTTGATAATTTCTTGCCAGCAGATAATTACCTCATTTGCATCTGCTGGTCTAATTACGGCAAAACCAGGAATAGTGCGCAATGATGCAAGATGTTCAACTGGTTGGTGAGTTGGACCATCCTCACCAAGACCAATTGAGTCATGGGTCCAAACATAAGTAACAGGTAGTTGCATTAAAGCTGATAGTCGAACCGCACCTCGCATGTAATCGCTAAATACTAAAAATGTTCCAGCAAAAGGTTTTACTAACCCGTGCAGGGCTGCACCATTTAATATTGCTCCCATTGCATGTTCACGAATTCCAAAGTGAATGATCCGGCCATATGGATTCGCTCCAGCTATTTTGCTAGTTGCTGGCAAGAATGAGCCCCCGCCTTCAATGGTGGTGTTATTGCTATCAGCTAAATCTGCTGATCCACCCCAGAACTCTGGAAGTGATTTTGCAAGTGCCTGAATTACCTTACCCGATGCTGCTCTGGTTGCAATCTCTTTGTCAGTTGGAAATACTGGCAGAGATTTATCCCAATCAACTGGTAATTTATTGCTGGTTAATCTAGTTAGCAATTGAGCAGATTGCGGATTTTCTTTCTCCCAAGCCGCAAATTTAACCTGCCACTGTTTATAAAGATCAGCACCCCGTGCCTTTACCTCTCCAGCATGGGCTATTACTTCAGCTGGTGCAATAAAACTTTGCTCAGGATCTAATCCTAAAATTTTCTTTGTTGCAGCAATCTCATCTGCACCTAAAGCCGAGCCATGAGCTTTTGATGTTCCCTTTGCATTTGGTGCAGGCCAAGCAATAACAGTATGCAAATGAATGAGGACCGGCTTACTCTTCTCAGCAACTGCTGTGAGCATCGCTGACTCTAATCTTTCTCGATCAACATCACCATCTGCTTTAGTAGCAACCTCAATTACCTGCCATCCGTAGGCACGATATCTAGCCGATACATCTTCGGTAGCAGTTAAATGTGTGTCACCTTCAATTGATATTCGATTATCATCATAAATTAGCTTTAAGTTGCCAAGCTGTTGGGTGCCTGCAAGTGATGATGCTTCAGCACTAATGCCCTCCTGCAAATCGCCATCTGAGCAAAGTACCCAAATATTATGATCAAATAAATCAGTTTTATTCTCTGGATCAAGCATTCCCTTTTCATACCTTGCTGCCATTGCCATACCAACACCATTGGCAACTCCCTGTCCAAGCGGACCGGTGGTTGTCTCAACACCGATTGTGTGGCCATACTCTGGATGGCCAGGAGTTTTCGCATTAAAAGTCCGAAAGTTTTTAAGATCATCTAATTCAACACCATAACCAGATAAATAAAGTTGAATATATAGCGTTAAAGAGGAGTGACCGCAGGAGAGAATAAAGCGATCCCGGGCAATCCAATTTGGATTGTTTGGATCATGTTTAAGAATTCGTTGAAAAAGCGTGTAAGCAACTGGCGCAAGTGACATAGCAGTACCAGGGTGACCATTACCTACCTTTTGGGCAGCATCCATTGCAAAGGCCCGTGATATCGCAACCGCGTTGTCATCTGCTGGTTGCCAATTCGCTAACTTCATTGAGTCACCCTTCTTAATTTAAATCCAGAGCCACCTACTTTAATAAGAGTCCAAGCACTTGCCCAAACCAGCGTGGCACCAAGTAGATGTGCGGCAACAATTATCTCCGGCAATCCGGTTAAATACTGGACATACCCAATTCCACCTTGCAACAGTGAAATTATAAGAAATATTTGAATCTTGCGAGTTAGTAAGAGTGAGCCAGATTGCTTAATTAGCAAAAAGAGAATTGTAGTTAGGACTAGCAGCGCTATTACAAAATCAGCATGAAGCCAAGAGATCGCTTTAGGATCAAGACCAAACCGCCTAGCATTCTCATCTCCAGCATGTGGTCCACTGCCGGTAACTACTGTGCCAGCAATTAGCACAATCAAGGTAAGCCAAATTAAGATCGGCAATAAGCTGGCAATAATTCCTTTAGTACTTTCTTTAG
>KB900413.1 GCA_000378865.1 actinobacterium SCGC AAA278-I18
TTAAATCCGGTATGCCAACCTATGGCTCTTGTGCAGGCATGATTTTGCTTTCAAATACGGTTGAAGATGCAATCGCTGGACAAGAGAGTTTTGGTGGCATTGATATGGTGGTAAGGCGAAATGCTTTTGGGCGCCAAGTTGATTCATTTGAAACTGATTTAAAGTTTAAAGGGGTTACTGATCCAGCTGTGCGAGCGGTATTTATTAGAGCACCGTGGGTGGAGTCAGTTGCCGCAGGAGTGGAGATTCTTGCTGAGATAAGTGATAAAGATGGTGTTAAGCATCCAGTTGCAGTACGACAAGGACATTTGCTTGCCACCTCATTTCATCCAGAGTTAACTGGAGATAATCGGGTACATAGATTCTTTGTTGAAAATATTTGCCGACAATTGGCAACTTTTTAAAGGTAGGAGAAGATGAGCGGCCATTCCAAGTGGGCAACCACCAAGCATAAGAAAGCAATAATTGATTCTCGTCGCGCTAAAAACTTCTCTAAATTAATTAAGGCAATTGAGGTGTCCACCAGAGAAGGCGGCGCTGATATCTCTGGAAATCCAACGTTATTTGATGCAATCGCTAAAGCAAAAAAGAGTTCAGTACCAGCTGACAATATTGATCGCGCAGTAAAGCGCGGAGCAGGGCTTGAGACGGGTGCAAAGGTTTGGGAAACAATTATGTATGAAGGTTATGCAGCAGGCGGTGTTGCATTATTAATTGAGTGCTTATCAGATAACAGAAATCGGGCAGCATCTGAGGTTAGAGTTGCAGTCACTAGAAATGGTGGAAATATGGCAGATCCTGGCTCTGTCTCTTACTTATTTAATCGTAAAGGTGTAGTTATTGTTTCAAAGCATTCTGGAAAGGTTAGTGAGGATTCACTTCTTGAAGTGGTGTTAGATGCCGGCGCTGAAGAGGTTAATGATTTAGGGGAGTCATTTGAGGTTGTTGCCTCACCCGCTGATTTAGTAGCAGTGCGTACCTCACTACAAACTGCTGGTATTGATTATGAATCTGCTGAGACATCATTTTTGCCAACTATCTCAGTTCCAGTAGATGCTGAATCTGCTAAAAAGGTATTTGAATTGATTGAGGCGATAGAGGAGTTAGATGATGTGCAAAATGTTTACGGCAACTTTGATATTTCAGATGATGTAATGGCGAGCCTTAGTTCATAAATATTTCTCGCTGATTAGGCTTGGCCTATGCGTGTGTTAGGTATTGATCCAGGGTTAACTAGATGCGGTATTGGCATTGTTGATTCAACTGGACCACAAAAATTAGTAATGGCCGGAGTTGGGGTAATTAGAACTGATCCAGATGCCTCGCTGGAGTTTAGATTACTTGAATTAGAGAAAGAGATATCAATCTGGATTGCTAAATTTAAACCAGATGTTATTGCAATTGAGCGAGTTTTTTTTCAATTAAATGTTAGAACTGCAATGGCAACTGGGCAGGCTGCTGGTGTTGCCCTATTACTGGCGGCAAAAAATGGTATTCCAGTAGCAATGCATACCCCAAGTGAGGTCAAAGCTGCTGTTACCGGTTCTGGGCGAGCTGATAAGAAACAGGTAGCACAGATGATTAAACGGCTACTTAAATTAAAGGAAATTCCCAAACCGGTAGATAGTACCGATGCTCTAGCCCTTGCGATCTGCCATCATTGGCGAGGTGTAGGTAACGCCAGAGTGGCGGCGGCAAAGAAAAAGGCGATTAAGAAACGATGATTAGTTCAATCTCAGGCACTGTTAAATCAACTGCAATTAATTCAATTGTGGTTGAGGTAGGCGGTATTGGAGTTTTATTACAGGTGCCCGCCCGAGTTGCTTCCCAGATGCAGGTTGGAAAATTAGTTAGTTTTCATACCTATTTAATTGTTAGAGAGGATGCTCTTACACTCTATGGTTTTACCGAGATTACCGATCGGGAGTTTTTTGAATTACTTTTATCAGTTACTGGTATTGGACCAAAGGTTGCCCAATCTATTTTGGCAAGTAGTGAGGCCTCTACCATTGCAGCAGCGATAGTCTCCGCAAATTTGCAGAGCTTGGAGGCAATCTCTGGCTTAGGCAAGAAGGGAGCGCAGCGTTTGGTGCTTGAGTTAAAGGATAAGGCAGCTATCTTTGCTGGTGCTGGAGTAAATTCAAAGCTTTCAATTACAAATCAAGTAGAGAATGCATTGCAAGGACTTGGTTACTCAGTAAAGGAGGCAGCAGCAATGATCACACAAATTCCAGCGGGTGAAAAAATTGAGAAATTAGATGCTGCTCAAATATTAAAGTTAGCCTTAAAATCTGGTGGGAAGAAATAATGAGTGAACGAATTATTGATCAAGGCGCAGATGATGCCGAGCGGGTTGCTGAGTTAGCACTTCGCCCTAAGACATTAGGTGAGTTTGTTGGCCAACTTAGAGTACGAGATCAATTAGATCTACTTTTATCAGCTGCTAAGGAGCGAAAAAATCCAGCAGATCACATTTTATTCTCTGGCCCACCAGGACTTGGCAAGACAACTCTTGCGATGATTGTGGCATCTGAAATGGATGCGCCAATTCGAATTACCTCAGGCCCTGCAATTCAACATGCTGGTGATTTAGCATCGATTCTCTCTTCATTGGTGGAGGGTGAGATTTTATTTTTAGATGAGATTCACCGAATGTCACGACCGGCAGAGGAGATGCTTTATTTGGCGATGGAGGATTTTAGAGTTGATGTAATTGTTGGCAAGGGTGCCGGTGCTACCTCAATTCCACTTGATCTACCGCACTTCACCTTAGTTGGCGCAACTACTAGAGCAGGGCTACTTCCAAGTCCACTTCGTGATCGCTTTGGCTTTACTGCGCAATTAGATTTTTATGAAGCAGATGAGTTAGCTCAAATTATTAAGCGCAGCTCTGATCTATTAGATATCCAAATAGATCAGGCTGCAGTTGCTGAGATCGCCTCCCGCTCCCGCGGTACACCGCGCGTTGCAAACCGGCTGTTAAGAAGAGTGCGTGATTATGCGCAGGTTAATAAGGAGAAGGTAGTTCAGATAGAGCATGCAAAATCTGCTCTTAAAATATATGAGGTTGATGAGATTGGGTTAGATCGATTAGATAAAGCAGTACTTAGCGCATTAATTAAAAACTTTAATGGTGGACCAGTAGGTGTTTCAACTCTTGCGATGGCGGTGGGGGAAGAGATTGAAACTATTGAATCTCTTTCTGAACCATTTTTAGTTCGAATGGGATTTTTAGCGCGCACACCACGGGGTCGAGTTGCAACTGCATCAGGTTGGATGCATCTTGGGATTAAGCCACCACTGTCGGCGCAGGTTGGAACTGATGCCTCACTCTTTGATCAAGATCCTGATATAGCGCAGTAATCTGCACAAATATCGATAAATCTGCTGCGATTGCTGGCGGATTTCTCATTAAACTCACCTAAGCCTAGAATTGGCTCTCATGTCTGCTAATAAAATTGCTAATACCCAATCAAAAGCGTTGCGCACGATCTCAATCCTGCTGCTAACTATTTTGGCATTTACTGGAGTTGCATTTGTATTAGGAGCTACCTCATTTAAATTAGGTTTGGATCTACAGGGCGGAACTAGCGTAACTTTGCAACCTCGGATTGAGGAAGGCCAGACTGGCAAGGTAACTACGGAGGCTATTGATCAGGCGATTGCAATTATTCGCCAGCGCGTTAACTCATTAGGTGTTGCTGAATCTGAAGTATCTGCGCAAGGAAGTGGTGTTAATCGCCAAATTGTTATCTCAGTCCCTGGTGAAACCGGCAGGCGAATTGTTGATTTAGTAGGGCAAACTGCCGAACTTAGATTTCGTCCAGTATTAGCAGAGGGTGCAGCAAATGCCACATCAACTACTACTGATACTAGGACCGCAACTTTGCCGGCAGGTGTTACCCCAGAGTTAAATTCACAATTTGCAGCGTTAGATTGCACACTGCCACAAAATCGCCAAGGTGGCGGGGGTGGAAGTGAGGCAGCAACGATTGTTAGTTGTGATCGCGCTGGAATAAGTAAGTTTATTTTGGCACCAGCGGAAGTTTTAGGTCGTCAGGTAACAAAGGCATCTGCAGTAATTAATACTCAAAGCGCCTCTGGTTGGTATGTAGTTTTAGATTTTAATGGCGAGGGAACAAATAAGTTTGGAGCGATGACATCACGTTTGACAACACTGCCGCCACCGCAAAATCAAGCAGCAATTGTGTTAGATGGCTTGGTCTACTCAGCACCTAGAATCAATGAGGCAATTAGAACTGGAAGCGCACAGATCACCGGTAATTTCACGCAACTTGAGGCACAAGATTTAGCAAATGTTTTAAAGTATGGCGCACTACCACTTGCATTTGATCGCGGTGAGGTGCAGCAAATTTCACCAACCCTTGGCGCAGATCAATTACATGGTGGTTTATTAGCTGGCGGACTTGGTCTGCTATTAGTAGTTCTCTATTCAATGCTCTACTACCGTGGCCTCGGTATTGTCTCGGTTGGTTCACTTGGTGTGGCAACTATTATTGCACTTCTCTCATTCCTATTACTTGGTGAGTGGATTGGCTTCACATTAACTTTGGCAGGAATTGCTGGTGCGATCGTGGCAATTGGAATCACTGCCGACTCATTTATTGTTTACTTTGAACGTATTCGCGATGAGGTCCGTGAGGGTAGATCTCTTAAATCAGCGGTTGAGACTGGTTGGGTAAGAGCAAGACGTACTGTGATTGTGGCAGATGCAGTTTCAATGATCGCCGCTGTCATGCTTTATTTCTTCGCAGTAGGTGGCGTACGTGGCTTTGCATTCACACTTGGACTAACAACAGTTATCGATTTAATTGTGGTCTTCTTCTTTACTAAGCCACTTATAACTTTCTTAGCTAAATTCTCCTTCTATAACCAAGGGCACAATCTCTCTGGTTTCTCCGCTAAATCTTTAGGTGTTGTGCAAAAGAGTGTTGTATCAACTGGGGAGGATAAGTAATGGCTAAGTTATCTGGCATTGGCGGCCGGCTTTATCGGGGCGAAACCTCTATTGATTTTATTGGTAAGCGCAGGATTTGGTACTCATTCTCTGGCTTATTAATTCTTGCCTCCGCAATTACATTATTCACCCAAGGATTACACCTTGGTATTGAGTTTAAAGGCGGCTCATCTTTTATAGTGACATCACCAAATGCATCAGTTAGCTCAGCAGAGGCTGTGTTATCTGAGGCTGGGATTACATCGCAAAATATTATTCAAAAAATTGGTAATGACAAGGTCAGAGTTCAAACCGAGGCACTGACTCAAGTTGAGCAAGCAGCTGTTGAAGATAAATTAGCAGCCAAGTTTGGCGTGAGTGTGGACTCTATTGATTCACAGATTATTGGTCCATCTTGGGGTAAAGAGATTACCCGTAAGGCGTTATATGGTTTGTTTGGATTTATCTTCGTAGTAATGCTCTACCTAGCAATGGCATTTGAATCAAAGATGGCACTTGCTGCGATTACTGCTGTTATTCATGACGTATTTATTACAGTTGGTATTTATGCACTAATTGGTTTTGAGGTGACACCTGCAACGGTGATTGGTTTCTTAACTATTTTAGGTTACTCACTCTATGACACCGTAGTGGTATTTGATAAGGTGCGCGAGAATACAAAAGGTATTGCCTCAAGTGGTAAGAGCACCTACTCACAAGCTGCAAATCTGGCTGTAAACCAGACCTTAGTCCGCTCATTTAATACATCTTTAATTGCATTACTACCAGTTGGCTCTATTCTATTTGTGGGCGCAGGACTACTAGGTGCTGGCACATTAAAGGATTTATCCCTGGCATTATTTATTGGTCTGGCAACTGGAACCTACTCATCTGTCTTTATTGCCACCCCAATCTTGGCAGTCCTTCATGAGCGAGAGCCTGCGATGCAAGCACTTGCTAAAAGAGTTGGCAGTCGCGGTGACAAGCCAGTTGCTCCAGTATTTGTAAGCAATCAAGAAGGTCGTGGACCACGTAATCAACCAAGACGTAACCGTCGTCGCTAATATATTTTTGCATTAATTAGGCAAGCCAGTGCGCTATGACAACTGAACAATTGTTAAAGCCGCTAGCCGATGGGCTATCTCAATCCCACCCTGGATTTTCAAGTAAGGATTTAGCGCGCGCATTCACTGCTGCTGAGAAGGCACATGCTGGCCAACTTCGTAAATCTGGTGAGGCTTATATAACTCATCCAGTAGCGGTTGCGCAGATATTAATTGATTTAGGAATGGATCTGCCAACTGTCATGGCAGCACTGCTGCATGACACAGTTGAGGACACCACCTACTCAATCGATCAAATAAAGAGTGAGTTTGGCGATGAGGTGACATCACTAGTTGATGGTGTTACAAAGTTAGATAAATTGACCTACGGACCAACTGCTGAGGCTGAGACTTTGCGCAAGATGGTGGTGGCAATGTCTAGGGATATTAGAGTTTTAGTTATTAAATTAGCAGACCGTTTGCACAATGCCCGTACTTGGGAGTTTATTGAGGCAGATACAGCACAACGCAAAGCAAAAGAGACAATTGATATCTACGCCCCACTTGCTCATCGATTAGGAATGAATGCAATTAAGTGGGAGTTAGAGGATCTCTCATTTAAATTCCTAGAGCCAAAGAAGTTTGACGAGATTGAGCGATTAGTAAGTGAGCGATCACCGGCTAGAGATCAATTAACACAGGAGGTTATTACAGCGATTGATCAGGATTTAAAACAAGAGGAGATAGCAGCGCAGGTAACTGGTCGCCAAAAGCATTTTTATAGTGTTTATCAAAAAATGGTTGTGAGAGGTCGAGAGTTTAATGAGATCTATGATCTAGTTGGAATTCGTATTTTAGTTGACTCAGTTCGTGATTGTTATGGGGTATTAGGGGCAATTCATGCGAGGTGGAGTCCAGTTCCTGGCAGATTTAAGGATTACATTGCAATGCCAAAATTTAATCTTTATCAATCACTGCACACCACAGTAATTGGGCCAAATGGCAAAGCGGTGGAGATTCAAATCCGCACTTTTGATATGCACGCCCGGGCTGAGTATGGAATTGCTGCGCATTGGAAATATAAATCTAAAACTAATGAGCCAGGTAAAAGTCCAGAGGTGCTTTGGCTTCGCCAGCTACATGAGTGGCAACAGGAGAGTGAGGATGTTGGTGATTTCCTAGAAACTTTAAGGTATGACCTGCGTACACCTGAGGTATTTGTTTTTACTCCAAAGGGAAGTGTGATTGCACTGCCATCAGGATCTACTCCAGTTGATTTTGCCTATGCAGTACATACTGAGGTTGGTAATAAGTGTGTTGGAGCTAAGGTAAATGGAAAGTTAGTGCCGTTGGAATCTCACTTAGTAAATGGTGATGTTGTAGATATTGTTACAAATAAAGGAATCACCGCAGCACCAAGTCATGATTGGCTTAACTTTGTTACATCATCTCGGGCTAGATCAAAGATTAAAGCCTGGTTCTCTAAGGAGCGCAAAGAGGAGGCGATTGAGGCCGGACAGGAATCAATTGCTCGCCAGATGCGAAAGGCTGGTCTGCCACTACAAAAGATATTAGGTGGGCATGCATTATTGGAGTTAGCACATGAGATGCGGTATGAAGATATTGAGAGTATGTATGAAGCGGTTGGAAATGGTCATGTTTCAGCTCACTCAGTAATTGAAAAACTAATGGTACTACTTGGCACAGTAGATGCTCATCCAGAAAATGATTTAACTCCACTAATTAATCCAGTAAAACGTGAACGAAAAAGTGTTACCGGTATTGATGTTGAGGGAGCAGCAGATGTTTTGGTAAAGCTGGCAAGATGTTGTGCGCCAGTTCCTGGTGATCTTATAACTGGTTTTATTACTCGCGGTAGTGGCGTATCTGTGCACCGCGCAGATTGCATAAATATTACCGATCTTAAGATCCATCAAGGAGATCGGATGGTTGGAGTTAAGTGGAACCTGTCCGCTAAGAGCACTTTCTTAGTAAATATTCAGGTAGAGGCGCTAGATCGTGCCCGACTGTTATCTGATGTGACAAAGGCGTTATCTGATCAACAAGTAAATATATTAAGTGCTTCAGTTGTCACCAATAAAGATCAGACAGCGATTTGTAAATTCTCCTTTGAGATGGCAGATGCCTCCCATTTAGATGCAGTATTAGCTGCGGTTAGAGCAATTGAAGGTGTTTATGATGTTGATCGAATTTTTAATAATTAGCCGGTGAATTCAGTCAAACCCTTTTGTGCTTGCTCAAGCCAATCTCTACGGGCAGCTGCAGCCTCTCGTGCCACCATTGCTTTAGCGGTTTGTCCAGCAGCCTCAGCCTTTGCTGCTTGTTTCTCATAATTTTCAATTGCCTCAGCCAATCCCTGCACAACCTTATTTGCTTGTGCCTTTGCAGAGGGATCACTCTTACGTTGTTGATTACGCTCTAACTCATTAATCTCATCCTCAACTTTTTTAACACGGGCATCAAATGCTGATCGCTTCTTACGATCAGTCATGCCGATCTTTTGCCACTCACCCATTAGGTCATAGAACTTCTTCTTAGCTGATTTAAAATCAGATATTGGAAGTAATGCTTCAAACTCAACAATCATCATCTCTCGTTTTGCTAAATTCTCACTCATTGAGCCTTTGCGCTTAGCCATATCTGCATTTTTTGCAGCAAAAAATGTGTCTTGGGATGTTTTAAATCTGTTCCATAGCGCTGTGTCATTACTCTTCTTGCCACGACCAGCAGCCTTCCATTGGTCCATTAATGATTTAAAGCGCTTTGCAGTATTAAGCCACTCCTTTGAGTTAGCCAAACTCTCCGCCTCTTTTACGATTACCTCCTTGGTTGCAGCAACCTTCTTCTGCTCAGAATCTAAGTTAGCAAAGTGAGTGCGACGGCGTTTATCAAATTTGTTACGAGAGGATGAGAATCTCTTCCAAAGTGCAGTATCGATTTTCTTATCAAGTCTGGGTGCTTTCTTCCACTCTTCAAGTAATACTTTTAGCCGCTCAGTTGTGATTTTCCAGGCTACCGAATCAATTAATGTCTCAGCCTCAGCAACTATCTTCTCTTTAACTGAAGCCGCTTCGTTTTGTCTGGCTGCTCGCCCAGCTTTTTGTGCCTCTTTACGTTCTTTGTAGGCACCTTCATGTTCGGTAATTAAAGTTGGAATTTTCTCTAATGACTCAGCTAGATTTACTAAATCTCCAACGCCATTTAATTCAGAGATTTGGGTGCGCAGCTTATTAACTGCTACTTGGGCATCACTTGGCACCATTGCACCTGATCTAATTCGAGCAGCAAGCAGGGCAACCTCAGATGCTGCCATTTCAAACTTCTTAACAAAATAGGCAAGCGCCTCTTCTGCACTTTTGCCAGGGTAGGAACCGACAGCACGATCACCCGTTGGGGTAATTACATAGACAGTGCCATCTTCGCCGACTCGGCCAAATTTTGCTGGATCACCAATAAGTGCTGCTGCAGCCCCGGTACTTGAAAGGATATGTGTAGTTGCGTTCTCCATAGTTGCTTAACCTTTCGTTGCGCGATCTCTGCGTAGCAGATCTCGTTATGGGCTGGCGTAGTAATCAATTTTGCATTTGCGCCATTGATTACCTGGTTTGGTGCTGGCTAAAAGATAGCCTAAGTACCTGATTTTAGGAAAGCCTGAGCGGGAAAAAACAGTGGATAGGGGTAGGTAATGCTGATCGATCGAGTGATCGCCCCCTACTTTGAAACCAACTGCTGGATCCTAGCTACTGCTGTTAATCAGGAGTGCATCATTGTTGACCCCGGGATGGCAAAGCCAAATTTAGTAAAAAGTATTAAAGAGAAGATTGCCGAACATAATTTAAAACCAGTTGCAGTGTTAATTACTCATGGACATATTGATCATATGTTCTCAGTGCTGCCATTAACAAAAGAAATACCAATGCGGACATTTATTACCGCATCCGATAGATTTTTACTAACCAACCCAATGGCAGCACTTGATAGCGGGGGAGTAAGTGAGCAATTAATATCTGCATTTGGCGGAAATAATTTTGCAGAGCCATCTGATCTAATTGAGTTAGATGATTTTGGTAATATTCAAATAGCAGGTCTTGAGATTGAATCAATATTTGCGCCCGGCCATACCAAAGGTTCGGTGATTTTTACCGTTGATAATCAAGTACTGATCTCTGGGGATGTGCTATTTGCTGGTGGCATTGGTAGAACCGACCTACCCACAGGATCAGCTACTGATATGCGCAAAACCTTACGAGATCGAGTTTTGACACTACCTGATGGGCTAAATGTCCTACCTGGGCATGGTCGACAAACTACAATCGCCACAGAGCGGGTGAGTAATCCTTATCTGCAAAGTGATTTTTTAGATCAGAGTGGGCGGTGAACTGATGAGTAAATTTCAGGCGCCCAAAGGTGTCAGTGAGTACTTTCCACCCAACTCAGATCAGTTTGAGTATGTTCGAGATCTTTTGCTTACCGCCGCTAAATTAGCTGGCTATTCATTAATTGAACTACCAGTATTTGAAGATACTGAGGTTTTTACCCGCGGTGTCGGGGAATCAACTGATGTAGTTAGCAAAGAGATGTATACCTTTGAGGATAGAGGTGGCAGATCAATCACACTTAGGCCTGAAGGAACAGCGGGTGTGATGCGGGCAGTAATAGAACATAATTTAAATAGAGGGCAACTACCGGTAAAGCTTTTTTATACCGGTCCATTTTTTAGAGCAGAGCGGCCACAAGCAGGTCGCTATCGCCAGTTTTATCAGGTTGGTATTGAGGCAATTGGTTATAACGATCCAGAGATTGATGTTGAGGTTATCTCTGTTGCCGATACTGCATTTAAAGCCTTAGGTCTTAAGCAGTATAAATTAAATATAACCTCACTTGGAGATACCAAGAGTCGAGATGAGCACCGCAAGGATTTAGTTAAGTTTATTGCTGGCCTAAAGCTAGATGAGGCAACTGCTGAGCGGGCAAAATTAAACCCACTTAGATTATTTGATGATAAGCGGGATGAAATAAAAAATATAATGAGTAAGGCACCACTGCTACTTGATTACCTAAGTAGTGAGAGTAAATCCCACTTTGAAGAGGTTAAGCGTTTGCTCACTGATATTAATATTGATTACGCAATAAATCCTAGGATGGTGCGCGGTCTCGATTACTACACCGGCACCACATTTGAGTTTGATCATGCCCTCCTTGGCGCTCAATCAGGAATTGGCGGCGGCGGCAGATATGACGGCTTAATGGCTTCACTCGGTGGATCAGATGTTAGTGGCATCGGATTTGGCTTAGGTGTTGACCGTATTTTAATGGCGTGCTTGGCGGAGCAGTCATTATCACCAGCAATTAATCAGATCCAATTATTTGTTGTACCAATTACTGAATCTGGTAAGAGTGTTGGTTTTAAATTACTTTCACAACTGCGAGCAGCTGGTATCACTTGCGACATGGCTTATGGAGATCGTGGTCTTAAGGGTGGCATGAAGGCGGCTGATAAGAGTGGTGCTCGTTATTGCTTGGTAGTAGGTGATGATGAGATCTCATCTGGAAAGTGCGAATTAAAATTAATGAGCAGCGGTGAGGTTATCTCTAGTAGCCTTGCGGTTTCAGATTTAATAACTAGATTAGGAAATTCTAAGTAATGCTGCGCACTCATGATGCAGGATCTCTTAATGCAAAGTCAGTTGGCACCAAGGTTGTACTTGCTGGCTGGGTAGCACGCCGGCGTGATCATGGTGGAGTTGCATTTATTGATTTGCGGGATTCAACAGGTGCGGTGCAGGTTGTTATTAATGATGAGAAGGTTGCTGGCGAGCTTCGTGCTGAGTGGTGTGTCTTAATTACTGGCAGTGTGAAGATGCGTCCTGCTGGCAATGAGAATAAGGAGATCGCAACTGGTGAGATTGAGGTTGTTTGTGAATTACTTGAAGTTTTAAGTGAGGCAGCAGCACTGCCGTTTCCAGTAGATAGTGGTGATATTGGAAATATTTCAGAGGAGGTCCGGCTTAAATATCGCTACTTAGATTTGCGCAGAGAAGGACCGGCTAAGAATTTAAGGTTGCGCTCTAAGGTAACAACTGCAATTCGAGATGTAATGGGTGAGGCAGATTTTCTAGAGATTGAAACACCATATCTGACCCGTTCAACTCCTGAAGGGGCAAGAGATTTTCTAGTTCCAGTTAGGTTACAGCCTGGATCTTGGTATGCCTTGCCTCAATCACCTCAACTATTTAAACAGTTACTAATGGTTGCTGGCATGGAACGTTACTACCAAATAGCAAGATGTTTTAGAGATGAGGATTTTCGGGCAGATCGCCAACCTGAATTTACGCAATTAGATATTGAAATCTCATTTGCTGATCAAGCAGATGTAATTGCAGTTGCTGAAAAAGTTCTAGCTCAAGTATTTCAAAAGGTTGTTAACCACAAGATTTCGCTACCAATTCCACATATGACATATAAAGATGCGATGCGAGATTACGGCTCAGATAAGCCAGACCTAAGATTTGATAATAAGTTAACCGATGTTACTGAGTTCTTTAAAGATACATCTTTTAGGGTATTTCAAGCAGAGTATGTGGGCGCGGTTGTAATGCCAAAAGGTGCCGATGTGCCACGGCGAGAATTAGATGCTTGGCAGGATTGGGCAAAGGCAAGGGGTGCTAAAGGGTTGGCTTATATATTGCTACAAGCAGATGGCACATTAGGCGGACCAGTCGCAAAAAATCTTTCCGAGAAAGAAAGCTCTGGAATCGCTGCAAAGGTAGGAGCAAAAATTGGAGATGCTATTTTCTTTGCCGCTGGAGATGCAGTTTCATCGCAAAATTTATTAGGGGCAGTTAGGGTTGAGATTGGGACTCGTTGTAATTTAATTGATGAGGGTTCATGGAAATTTGTTTGGATTGTTGATGCGCCAATGTTTGAGCCAGTAGATCGCCAAAATCTGGCTGCCGGTTGGACTGCGGTTCACCATCCCTTTACTGGTCCAAAACCTGAGTTTGTTGGTAGCTTTGATAAACAACCAGCTGATGCACTTGCCTATGCATATGACATTGTTTTAAATGGTAACGAGATTGGTGGTGGATCAATTCGTATTCATCAGCGCGAGGTTCAACAGCGGGTATTTAAAACTATTGGATTATCAAAGGATGAGGCGGAGAGTAAGTTTGGATTTTTGTTAGAGGCATTTAATTATGGTCCACCACCACATGGTGGAATCGCACTTGGTATTGATCGATTATGCGCATTACTAGCTGGTGCTCAATCAATCCGTGAAGTTATTGCCTTTCCTAAGACGGCAAGTGGCGCAGATCCACTAACTGGAGCACCAACACCGATTACGCCAGCACAACGCAAAGAGAGTGGGGTCGATACTCCAGCCCCTGCCAAGGAGTAAGCAACTTTTCAGGTATTCTTCCCAAATGGGACCAGGTGGAATTGCAACAATTATCGCAGCCTCATCGCTAGCCATAATTGCATTAGCCATCTCTTATGGGGTAATTCGCCTTACTAGAACAATTGATGAAATAACCACGACAATTTCAATGGTCAATAGTCCACTCAAAAGCGTGAGCAATGCGGGAAAATCTTTGGAAAATCTGATTAAGAAATTTACCAAAGGAACTGAATCGTTTTTTGATGAGAACCCGATGGCCATGAAAGCAGCGACAGCTGTAGTTTCTGCGGCAAAGGGAAAGAAAAAGGTTAAGAAAAAAAGCAAAGCAAAAGAGTAGTGATGGACTCCGCAGATATTCGCTCCCGTTGGCTAAATTTTTTTGAAAGCAAGAACTCATTAAATCTTAAGCACACAGTAGTTCCGTCGGCATCGTTAATTGCTGATGATCCCAATCTTTTATTAGTAAATGCGGGCATGGTTCCGTTTAAACCTTATTTTTTGGGTGAAGTTAAAGCACCATATAAGCGGGCAACCTCAGTACAAAAATGTGTAAGAACCTTAGATATTGATGAGGTTGGCAAAACTACTAGGCATGCATCCTTTTTTCAGATGTGTGGAAACTTTTCCTTTGGTGATTATTTTAAGGAGGGTGCGATTGCACTTGCTTGGGAGTTGCTAACTAAATCTGTTTCAGATGGCGGTTATGGTTTTGCTGAGGAGAAGCTTTGGGTAACTGTTTATCAAGATGATGATGAAGGTGCAGAAATATGGGAGAAGCAAGTTGGAGTACCAAAGAATCGAATTCAACGCCGAGGAATGGCAGATAATTTTTGGTCAATGGGAGTTCCCGGTCCTTGTGGGCCATGCTCTGAGATCTACTTTGATCGAGGTAGTGCATATGGCAAAGAGGGCGGACCAATTGCAGATGAGGATCGGTATTTAGAGATTTGGAATTTAGTTTTTATGCAAAATGTTCGTGGTGAGGGTGGTGATAAGAACTCATTTCCAATTGTGGGTGAGTTGCCAGCAAAAAACATTGACACTGGATTAGGTCTTGAACGAACCGCTGCGCTACTTCAGGGCGTGGATAATATATATGAAATTGATACTACAAAGATTATTTTAGATAAGGCATCAGTGTTAACCAAAGTTAAGTATGGCAAGGATGAGAGCTCTGATATATCACTTCGAGTAGTAGCAGATCATGCTCGAACCGCAATGATGTTAATTGGTGATGGTGTTACACCAGGCAATGAAGGGCGTGGTTATGTGCTGCGCCGAATGATGCGGCGAACTATTAGAAACATGCGCCTACTTGGCTCACAAGATTTAGTGATGGGTGAATTAATTAAGAGTTCTATTAGGGCGATGGGAGCGCAGTATCCAGAGTTGGTAAGTGGCTCTGATCGAATTCTTGCAATTGCAGAGGCTGAAGAAGATAGCTTTATTCAAACCCTAAAAAGTGGCACAACAATCTTTGATCTTGCTGCTGATCAATTGAAGAGTGAGAAGAGTAAATCTTTATCAGCTGATACCGCTTTTAAACTTCATGACACATATGGATTTCCGTTTGACCTAACCCTTGAGATGGCACGTGAGCAAGGATTAGGTGTGGATGAGGTTGGTTTTAGAAAGTTAATGAATGAGCAGCGTGATCGGGCAAAAGCTGATGCAAAGGCTAAGAAGAGCGGGCATACCGATCTAACTGAGTATCGGGGGATTGTTGATAAATCTGGAGCATCTAAGTTTGTAGGTTATGACAATATAAGTGCAGAGGCAAAGTTAACTGGATTATTAGTTGACGGTAAGAGTGTTAAAGAGGCAAATGCTGGAGCTGATATTGAAATTACCTTAGATCGCACGCCATTTTATGCTGAAGGTGGCGGCCAACTAGCTGATGGCGGAAAAATAAAGTTAGCAAATGGGGCAGTCATTGAGATTGATGATGTTCATGCACCAGTACCTGGCCTAATTGTTCATCGCGGAACAATTATTAGTGGTGTGGTTAAAAATGGTGAACAAGCAGTTGCCAATATTGATTTAGAAAGAAGATTAGCAATCTCCAGAGCCCATACTGCAACACATATGGTTCATAAAGCATTTCGGGAGGCACTTGGTGAGACTGCAACTCAAGCAGGCTCTGAGAACGCACCTGGTCGATTTAGATTTGATTTTCCATCAACTAGCGCAGTTCCCACCTCTGTTTTAAATGATGTAGAGAGCAGAGTTAATGAGTTGTTGATCTCTGATCTGCAAGTTCATTCAGAGGTTATGTCACAAGATGCTGCAAAAGCAATTGGAGCGATGGCGTTATTTGGTGAGAAGTATGGTGATCAGGTTCGAGTGGTAAGTGTTGGTGATTGGGCCAAGGAGTTGTGTGGTGGAACCCATGTGACACGCTCTGGTCAACTTGGCTTAGTAAAACTTTTATCTGAATCCTCAATTGGTGCTGGTGTGCGCAGAGTAGAGGCATTAGTTGGGTATGACGCATATCAGTATTTAGCTAGAGAGCATGTACTACTTAATTCACTAACTGAAATCATTAAAGGTGTTCGAGCAGATGAATTACCGCAACGTATCTCTGAACTAGTTGAGAAGATGAAGGGTATGGAAAAAGAGTTATCGGGCGTGCGAAGTGCAAAGGCAATGGCAGCAGCAGGGGAGTTATTAAAAAAAGTCAAGCCAATTGGCGGCATAAATTTAATTATTGATCAATTAGCAGATGAGATTGCTGTAGATGATATGAGATCAATATCAACTGATTTACGAGGAAAACTTAAGGCCGGCATTGTTGTGTTAGCGACAATTACTGGTGGTAAGCCGTTATTAGTTGCAGCAGTTTCACCAGAGGCAATTAAATTGGGAGTAAAAGCTGGTGAGTTAATTAAAACTGGCTCTACAGTTCTAGGCGGTGGCGGCGGTGGAAAAGATGATTTCGCGCAAGGCGGCGGTGTTGATAGTGGGGCAATTGTGAAAGCATTTGCTGAGATAACAAAAGTTATCAATGGGAAAATCAATTAAAGGTTGGATTTGCTATGAGTAAGCCAATTGCTATTGGCCGAAGGGTTGGCTTTGATTTTGGTCAGAAACGGATTGGGGTGGCGACCTCAGACTCAGAATCTATTCTGGTATCACCTCATGCAACACTATTAAATGATGACAAATTAATAAATAAATTGCAAGATATTATTACCGAAGTTAGCCCTTTCTATATTGTGGTGGGAAATCCAAAGCATTTATCAGGTGAAAATAGTGAAATATCAGAGGCCGCATATGCCTTTGCTGCTTTATTAAAAAGTATATTTACTGGTCCGATCTACTTTGTTGATGAACGCCTTTCAACATCAAGTGCTTACTCACAAATGCGTGAGATTGGAAAATCAGAGCGGGATAGTAAAGCGGTTATTGATCAGATCGCTGCTATTAATATTTTAGAAAGTGCCATATTAAATGAGAGATCAGGTGCAGTAGTTGGTGAATTACTTTGAGGCGCTTAATCGTTGCCCTCCTTAGTGGTGTCTTAATTACTGGATTAGCTATCTCAATTCATAACGCCTACTTACTCAATGATTATCTGACTTCAACCTCCGCAAGTAAGGCTGAAATACTTATTGAGGATGGAGATACTGGCGTTAAGATCTCTCAAAAACTTTATGATGCTGGTGTAATAAAAGCGGCCAAAGTATTTTATAAGATTGCGCTAAACCAAAAGCGAGCGAACTCAATCTCACCTGGCATTCATGAGATTGATCTAAAAATTTCAGCACAAGCTGCAATTGAGCAATTATTAGATCCAACTAGAAATCGCGGAGTTTTCCGGTTCAACGAGGGATTACGTAAGATTGAAATCCTAGATTTATTGGTTAAATCCAAGTTAGTAGTAGGCCAATTATCACCAACAATAAAGCCAGCAGATATCTTTAAAACAAATAATCTAGAGGGCTTCCTATTCCCTGCTAATTACTCATTTGCTCCGGCAACCACCACCGACCAAGCAATTATGCAGATGCTTGAACGATTTAATCTAGCGGCAAAAACCAGCAAGATAGATCAAGGTTATGGAAAGTTTTCACCATTTGATTTGGTGACAATTGCTTCTATTGTGCAGGCAGAGGGTGATGTACAAGATTTCACCAAGATTGCCCAGGTTATCTACAATCGACTAAAGATTGGGATGCCGCTACAAATGAATACCACTATTGAGTATGCAGCGAATCTACGGGGGAAAATAAGACTCCCCTATAAGCAGTTAGAGATAAACTCTAGGTATAACACTTATAAGTATCAGGGGTTACCACCTGGACCAATTGGTAACCCTGGGCAGGCAGCACTTGAGGCGGCGGTAAATCCGCAGATTGGTGATTGGCTTTATTTCATTACGGTAAAGCCACAGGAGACAAGATTCACCAAATCTATAACGGAATTTAATATTTGGGCAGATGAGTTTAGGAAAAATGAGAAAGCAGGGTTATTTAAATGATTAAGTTAACTGTGGCTGGTAAGCCAATTAGTCATTCTCTTTCTCCCTTACTACACACCACTGCTTATGAGATATTAGGAATTAAAGCAGAATTTTTAGCGGAAGAGGTAAGTGAAGATACCTTTGCAGATTTTTACTTTAATGCAAAAAATAATGGCTATCGAGGGTTAGCGATGACTATGCCATTAAAAGAGATATCAATCGGATTTGTTGATCGGGTTGATCCAATTGCAAAACAGATTGGCTCAATTAATACAATCATCTTTGAATCAACTGGCAGCATCGGCTTGTCCACTGATCTACTAGCATTTAAGACTTTACTTAAACCCTACTTTGGAAAGCGGATTGCAATATTAGGTGCTGGTGGAACTGCACGGGCTGCTATTGGTGCACTAAGAGGTACTGGAAGTCAGGTTTGCGTACTAACTAGATCTGCAACTAGGCATGATCAACTTCACTCTGCAGCTGTTGATCTTGATATAAGTTTCTTAGACTGGCAGCAATTTGAGGAGATTCAAGATCGGGATCTAATAATTTCTACAACACCAGCCGGTGCTACCGATGGTCTAACTGTCCTGAGCACAAAAGCTGATTTCTTTGATGTCACCTACCACCCATGGCCAACTGATTTAGCAAGGCGATATCAAAATCTTGGTAAAAGTGTTATCGGGGGATTAGCCCTATTAGTTGAGCAGGCATTATTTCAAATAAATTACTTCTCGCAAAAGGATTTTGATTATGCCCAGATGCGAATTGAGTTATTAAAAGTTGCTAACGCAGCGATAAAGAAGTGATCCACAGCTTCATTTTCTTACCCACAAACAGGTTTAATCTGCAGTCGTGATTTTAGAGGTTACCGCTGCTATTTGGTTTATTTGGATTGCGATCTATGATTTCAGGTTTAAGCTAATTAGAAACGTCGATCTACTCATAGCCCTAATTCTTTGCACTACATATATAAGTAGTAATTGGTACGTTGGTTTTCTAAATCTGGTTATATATGGATTACTAAACCTACTTTCTAAGGATAAAATCGGTAGTGGAGATATAAAACTTGCACCAATAATTGCACTACCAGTTAGCTCAATATATGAATTATTAAATGCATTATCGATTTCATGGATTAGTGGCGGTCTCTATGCCTTAATTAGAGGAGGAGACGCCATTGCCTTTGCGCCATTTATGATTTTGGGAACATATTTAGCGAAAATTTTATGAGTAAGAGGGTTAAATGTGAGGCGAGGTATGCAGTCAATCTGAGAGAATATCCCTCTAAATATTGATTTGGAGAAGATGTGCTTCGGTGGCTGACTGCAGGTGAATCACATGGTCCTGCCTTAACTGCAATAGTTGAGGGCGTACCAGCTCATGTTTTAATTACTAGTGCAGAGATTGATGCAGATTTAGCGCGACGGCGGTTAGGTTTTGGCCGGGGTGCTCGTCAAAATTTTGAGGCTGACAAAATAACTATTACTGGTGGGATTCGCCTTGGCCTTACTCAAGGTGGACCAATTGCTATTCAGATTGCAAACTCAGAGTGGCCTAAATGGGAAAAGGTAATGAGTGCCGATCCAGTTCCTGTAAGTGAGATAAAGGACTTAGCACGCAATGCGCCACTGACTCGGCCGCGACCAGGTCATGCAGATTTAGTTGGTATGCAAAAGTTTAATTTTTCAGATGCTCGGGCAATATTAGAGCGAGCAAGTGCTAGAGAGACTGCAGCACGGGTGGCACTTGGCTCAGTGGCAAGGGCATTTTTAAAGCAGAGTGTTGGAATTGAAATTTTAAGTCATGTGCTTTCAATTGGTCAGGTATCAGTTGCCGAAGGTTATGAATTGCCAACTATTAAAGATCGCGCTCGAATAGATGAGGATCCAGTTCGATGCGCTGATAAAAAAGTTAGTGATTTGATAGTTAAAGAGATTGAAGCAGCACATCGTGATGGCGACACACTTGGTGGCGTAGTTGAGGTTTTGGCATATAACCTGCCACCTGGCCTTGGTTCATATACTCATTGGGATAGACGATTAGATGCCAAGTTAGCAGCTGCCATGATGGGTATTCATGCAATTAAAGGTGTTGAAATTGGTGATGGCTTTACTACTGCAAAAAGACGAGGCTCAGTTGCTCATGATGAGATTGAAAAAAATGCAAAGGGTGCGATTGTGCGCAGAACAGATCGAGCAGGCGGCACTGAGGGCGGCATAAGTAATGGTGAAATTTTGCGGGTTAAGGCTGCGATGAAACCAATCTCAACTGTGCCAAAAGCACTAGACACAATTGATGTTGCCACCGGTGAGCCAGCAAAGGCAATTAATCAGCGCTCAGATGTTTGTGCAGTTCCAGCAGCTGGAATTGTGGCGGAGGCGATGACAGCCCTTGTGCTGGCAGATGCAGTTCTAGAGAAGTTTGGTGGCGATAGTGTGCAGGAGACTAAGCGCAACTTTGGGAATTACATCAAAACTTTAGAAATTAAGTAATGCTTAAGAAGATAGTTTTAATAGGTCCTCCAGGTGCGGGTAAAACTAGTATTGGCAAGGCATTATCTAAAGAGCTAGCGATGACCTTTATTGACAGTGACTCTGAGGTTGAAAAGATCGCTAGCAAGAAGATTGCTGAAATATTTGTTGATGATGGTGAGCCAGCCTTTCGCAAAATGGAGGTTGAGGTGGTTAGTAAACTTTTAGCAACCTTCTCTGGCGTGATTGCGTTAGGTGGGGGTGCACCAATAAATGAGCAGATTCAAAAAGAGTTAGCAAATGCAGATTTCCCAGTTATCTTTATTGATGTATCAATCTCACAAGCAGCAAATCGAGTTGGCTTTAATAAGGATCGCCCGCTACTACTAATTAATCCACGTCAGCAATGGATAAACCTTATGAGCACCCGTCGGCCAATCTATGAAAGACTATCTAGTGAGATTATTTCCTCTGATAATCGCAAGCCAGCAGAGGTGGCAGCTATTATTTGTGAAAAAGTAAAGAGTAAATTGTGAAAACAATTAATATTAAAGCCGAACGTAATTATCAGGTTCAGGTGGGCGTTGACGGCTTAGCTGCCATAAAGCAGATATGCCAAGACCATAACCGGGTCTTATTGATCGCACCTGGCTCTTTAATAAAGTTATTTAAACTTAAGGAATCCAAAAACTTAATTATTTTTGCCAGCCCAGAGGGTGAAAACCAAAAGAGCGTTGCAACATTAGAGCGAGTCTGGCGCAAATGCGCTTCTGCTGGCCTCGCAAGAGAGGATGCAATTATTGGTTTTGGTGGCGGAGCAACAACTGATCTTGCCGGATTCGCAGCTGCTACATGGTTGCGGGGTATATCTTGGTATGCAATTCCAACCTCACTTGCTGGCATGGTCGATGCTGCTATTGGTGGCAAGAGTGGTGTTAATGCTGCTACTGGTAAAAATTTAATTGGCTCCTTTTACTCACCAACTAAGGTGTTAATTGATCCAACTTTTTTAAAGAAACTACCACTACGGGATCTATCAGCTGGAATGGCAGAGGTTATTAAATGTGGCTTTATTTCAGATTATAAAATACTTAATTTAGTACAAGAGGATGAGATAAATTACACCGAAATTATTCAGCGAGCGGTTAAGGTGAAAGCAGATGTGGTCTCCAAAGATTTTAGAGAGAGTAAATTACGAGAGATATTAAATTATGGCCACACACTTGGGCATGCAATTGAAAAAGATAGTAAATACAAGTTGCGCCATGGCGAAGCGGTAAGTATTGGCATGGTTTTTGCCGCTGAGCTAAGCAAGGATTTAGCAGGATTAGATTCTGATGCAATAGATCTTCATCGTGAGTTATTGACTAGATTTAATCTGCCGATCAACTATCCAAAAAATAGATGGCAGAGTTTGGCTACCTTGCTTTTACAAGATAAGAAGGTTAAGCAGGATAGGTTGCGCTTTATTGGAATAAGCAGAATTGGTAAACCAGTGTGGCTAGAGGATGTTTCATCTAGCCTGTTGCCAAAAGTTTATGAGAGAATAGCCAAGTGAAAATTTTAATTCTAAATGGTCCAAATTTGGCACGGCTAGATCTTCGCGAAAAAAGCCATTATGGTGACCTCGATTACCCACAACTTAAAAAAGGAATTGAAGAAAAGGCTAGTGCATTAAAAATTGATGTTGAGATAAGACAAAGTGATAGTGAGAGTGAGTTAATTACCTGGCTGCATGAGGCTGCTGATAAGAAGCAACCTGTGATCTTTAATCCAGCCGCCTTTACGCATTACTCCTATGCGATTAGAGATGCAGTAACCATGCTTAAGGCACCAGTAATTGAGGTCCATCTTTCCAATCCACTATCGCGCGAAGAGTTTCGTCATACCTCTGTAATTAGCGGGGTTGCAAACGGAACGATCGCTGGTTTTGGCATTGAAAGCTACTACCTAGCACTAATTGCAATGCAAAAACTACTTGGCTAACAAGGTAGGCTAGCGCAATAATTTCTAATGTTGATATTGGAATTTTCTTAATTACTACGGAATGGGATAATGATGGCAACGACAAATGATTTGAAAAATGGCATGACCTTAAATCTTGATGGTCAGCTTTGGAATGTTATTGAGTTCCAACATGTTAAGCCTGGCAAAGGTGGTGCATTTGTTCGCACCAAGATGCGGTCAGTACTCTCTGGAAAGGTAGTAGAGAAAACCTTCAACGCTGGGGTAAAGGTTGAGGTGGCATCAGTTGAAAAGCGAAATATGCAATATCTTTACAAAGATGGCGAAGATTTTATGTTTATGGACTCCACTAATTATGACCAAATCTCAGTAAGCAAGCAGACCGTTGGCGATGCAATTGATTATTTACTTGAGAATGCAGTGGCAGTAGTTGCTATGCATGAAGGCAATCCATTATTTATTGAATTACCAGCCTCTGTTACATTAAAAATTACTTATACCGAGCCAGGTATTCAAGGTGATAGATCATCTGGCGGTACAAAGCCAGCTACAGTTGAGACTGGAATTACCATACAGGTGCCATTATTTATTAAACAGGATGAGATGGTCTTGGTAGATACTCGCACCGGTGAATATCTAGGCCGAGCCAACTAATAGTGGCTGCCCGTAGTAAGGCTAGAAAGCGTGCTTTAGATTTTCTATATGAAGCAGATATTAAAAACGTACTAGCTGCTGATCTATTTAAAACTCGAGGTGCTGCTGAGTTATCACAGGAGCCTTATGTATTGACACTAATAACTGGGGTAGCAGAGCACCTAAACAAGATTGATGAGTTAATTATTACCTACGCCCAGGGCTGGGATATGGATCGTATGCCACCGATTGATCGTAATATTTTAAGGCTGGCAATATTTGAAATTCTATGGGAAGCAGATGTTGATCTAAAGGTAGCTTGTGATGAGGCTGTTGAGTTAGCAAAATCTTTATCAACTGATGAGTCCGCTAGCTATATAAACGGAGTATTGGGCCGAATAATTAAGCTAAAGGACTCAATCGCAATCTAAGCTTTAATTAGCTTCATTTCTACCAGGTAATCCAAGGTCTTATCCTCACTCTTTTCAAGTAGTAGTGCTAAAAATTGTAGATCATTTGCTCTAATTGTTAGCACCTGTCCATTCCAGTCCTTTCTCCGATTACAGATGCTCTTCGCAAATCTATTTATCACCTGCCCGCCTTGATCAGTGTTGTTGCTTAATCCATTTAGATCCAATGCAATGCTGCGACTAATAGTTTGGGGTGAAAGCTCTGGGAACAACTCAGTCACCGGAACTTGGTAGAACTGCATTAGTGCGATTGCTTTTTTAAGAGAGATAGCACGATCTGATCTCTCGTAGGAGCCGATTACGACTGCCTTCCACTTTCCATTTGAGTTTCGCTCCACATCCTGCAAGCTCCACCCTTTTGATTTGCGTATGGTTCTTAATCTATCTGCTGGGTTATTTGTGTTCATAGCGGCAGGGTAGCCACCCCAGAATATTGCTGATTTTAGATATCCACAGCTCTTCTGCTAATATACTGACGATTCCTTTAACGATCCGTCCAGAGAGGCGGCGAAGGAGAAGTAAATGAGTATTTTGCTATCTAGCAGCGACATTGATCGTGCTATTAAGCGTATTTCACATGAGATCATCGAACACAATCAAGGAATTAGTAATTTAGCTTTAATGGGTATTCCTACCCGCGGGGCATACCTGGCAGATCGCATTAGCGCCTTTATAACTCAGATCGAAGGTCCGGTAGCAACCGGTGTTTTAGATATTACGTTACATAGAGATGATTTAAGACTTCGCCCACCTAAACCACTACTTCCAACCAAGCTGCCACCTGGTGGTATCGAGGGTAAGGATTTGGTCTTAGTAGATGATGTGCTCTTCTCTGGCAGAACAATTAGGGCAGCACTCGATGCAATTGGTGAATTAGGCAGGCCAAGAAGTGTGCAACTTGCCGTCTTAGTTGATCGAGGACATCGCGAACTACCAATTAGAGCAGATTATGTTGGTAAAAATATTCCTACCTCAAAGAGTGAGAGTGTGAAGGTTCACCTAACTGAGTATGACCTTGAGGATCTTGTGGAGTTGATCAAATGATAACTGGCCACCTACTCTCCGCCGCTGATCTAACTAAGGAAGAGGCATTGAATCTGCTCTCAACAGCTAAAGAGTTAGCAGCGATAACTGATGGACCAAATAAGAAGTTGCCAACCTTGCGTGGTAAGACAGTGGTAAATCTATTTTTTGAGGACTCAACTAGAACTCGAATAAGTTTTGAAACTGCAGCAAAGCGGTTGTCAGCAGATGTTATTAACTTCTCCGCTAAAGGCTCATCAGTTAGTAAGGGTGAGAGTTTAAAAGATACAGCGCAAACCTTGCAGGCGATGGGGGCAGATGCGGTGGTAATTAGACATGGCAGTAGCGGTGCTGCAAAGCGACTTGCAGATACACAGTGGATTCAAGCGGCAATAATTAATGCTGGAGATGGCACACACGAGCATCCCACCCAAGCATTACTTGACGCATTCACAATCAAACAACACCTGCACAGTGAGCAATCAGATCTAACCGGACTTAGAGTCTTAATTGTCGGCGATATTCTCCACTCCCGGGTAGCTAGAAGTAATGTTTTGTTGCTAACTAAATTAGGAGCACAGGTCGTATTAGTAGCACCTCCCACCTTGTTACCAGTTGGAGTTAGTGATTGGCCGGTAGAGATCTCATATGATCTAGATTCACAGATTGAAAAATGCGATGTAGTGATGATGTTGCGAATTCAGTTAGAACGAATGGCAGACTCCTTCTTTCCAACCGAGCGGGAGTACTCACGCAGATATGGACTTAACTCAGCTCGGCTTGCCAAACTTTCTAAGAGTGCGATTGTGATGCACCCAGGCCCAATGAATCGCGGTCTTGAAATCTCAGCAGATAGTGCTGATGATCTGAAATCAGTAATCATTGATCAAGTTAAAAATGGCGTGGCGGTGCGAATGGCTGTGCTTTATGAATTACTTGGCGGAGCCCAAATTGGAGAGAGCAAATGATTAAGATAAATAATGCCAAGTTAGCAGATAACAGTGTGGTTGATTTAGAGATCGATAACGGCGTAATTACTAAGTTAAGTAAGGCAGCTGGCAGTAAATCTGTTGATGGCATAGATGCTGCTGGAAAGATCTTATTACCTGGGTTAGTTGATCTGCATACTCATCTCAGAGAGCCTGGACAGGAGGATGCTGAAACAGTATTGACTGGTTCACAAGCTGCTGCTGCAGGTGGTTATACCGCTATCTCATCAATGGCTAATTCAAATCCAGTTGCCGACACTGCAGGAGTAGTGGAGCAAATATATAGATTAGGAAAAAGTGCTGGCCTTTGTGATGTTAATCCAATTGGTGCGGTAACAATGGGATTAAATGGAGAACAACTTGCTGAACTTGGCGCGATGGCAGATTCAATCGCGCAGGTTAGAGTTTTTAGTGATGATGGTAAATGTGTGGCAGATCCGCTTATTATGCGTAGAGCACTTGAGTATGTGAAGACATTTAATGGCGTGATCGCACAACATGCCCAAGAACCTCGGCTGACAATAAATGCTCAGATGAATGAGGGAAGTGTTTCAGCGCGGATTGGCCTTCCTGGTTGGCCAGCAATTGCCGAGGAGGCGATTATTGCTAGAGATATTTTATTAGCAGAGCATGTGCAATCTCGGCTTCATATCTGTCATGTAACAACTGCTGGCGGAGTTGATTTAATTCGTTGGGCTAAGCAAAGAGGAATTCAGGTAACTGCGGAGGTAACCCCGCACCACCTACTACTAACCGATGAGTTAGTAGAAAATTATGATCCAATTTACAAGGTAAATCCACCACTTCGCCGCGAAAAAGATGTAATGGCACTTCGCGAGGGATTAGCTGAGGGTGTAATTGATATTGTGGCAACAGATCATGCACCACACCCAGCAGAGAATAAGGATTGTGAATGGCAGGCCGCAGCATTTGGCATGGTTGGATTGGAGACTGCTCTCTCAGTTGTTATTCAAACTATGATTGAAAGTAAGTTAATGGATTGGAATCAATTAGTAGATCGAATGTCGATTAAACCTGCAAAGATTGCGGGATATAAAAATCAAGGGCAATTGATAGCAGTTGGCAGTAGTGCAAACCTGCTACTGGTAGATCCAAGTAAATCCTGGCAGGTTGAACGAAGTAAATTGAATTCAAAGAGCAGAAATACACCATTTCATGGCATGGTGTTGCCTGGTTTAATCTCAGATGTCATATATAACGGCAAGCAAACTGTGATTGCAGGTAAAGTTGTAAAGGTGGAGAGCACAATTAATGGATAACAAAGCAGCAGCCTTTCTAGTGCTAGGTGATGGCCGAATATTTGAGGGCTACTCCTGGGCGAAGGAGGGTGAAACATTTGGGGAAGCAGTATTTTCAACTGGCATGACAGGCTATCAAGAGACATTGACTGATCCTTCTTATCATAAGCAGATTGTTGTAATGACCGCACCTCATATTGGAAATACTGGTGTTAATAAAAGTGATGAAGAGTCAGAGAAAATTTGGGTCGCTGGCTTTGTAGTTAGAAACCCTTCACCGATTGCTAGTAATTGGCGTAGTGAAAAAAGTTTAGAGCAGGAGTTAATTGAATCTAATGTTGTGGGAATCCAAGGAGTTGATACCAGAGCATTAACTAGACATCTGCGGGATCAAGGAGCAATGAGAGTTGGCATATTTAGCAATACCAATCTTTCACGTGAAGATATGGTGGTAAAGGTTAGGGCGGTTAAGCCAATGAGTGGTGCCTACCTTGCAAATGATGTAACAACTAAGAAGCCTTATGTCATTTCACCGCCAAGTGGAGTTGCAACTAGATTTAAGGTGGCAGCCATTGATTTAGGTATTAAAGGAGCAACTCCGAAAGCTATGGCAGCTCTTGGTATGCAGGTTCATGTGCTACCTCTTAAAACAACATTAGAAGAGATTAAGGCACTCTCACCAGATGGCGTTTTCCTTTCCAATGGTCCGGGAGATCCTGCTGCGATGGTTGATGTTATTGATTTAGTAAGAGGTATTTTGGTTGAGGAGATTCCATTTTTTGGAATTTGTTTTGGCCATCAAATTTTGGGACGGGCGCTAGGATTTGAAACTTATAAACTTCCCTTTGGTCACCGCGGTATTAATCAACCAGTAATTGATTTAACAACTGGCAAGGTTGAGATCACCGCTCATAATCATGGCTTTGCTGTGGCGGCGCCAAAGGAGAGTGAGTTTCATACTGTTTATGGAAATGGTCGAGTAACACACATATCTTTAAATGATTCAGTTGTTGAAGGTCTTGAGATGATCTCAGTTCCGGCCTTTTCAGTTCAATACCATCCAGAATCAGCTGCTGGACCACATGATGCCTCATATTTATTTGAAAGATTTGCTCAACTTATGAGTTCACCACAATTAGGTTTGAAAGAAAATAATGCCTAGAGATAATTCCATAACCAGTGTTTTAGTAATTGGCAGCGGGCCAATTGTTATAGGCCAGGCATGCGAATTTGATTACTCTGGCACGCAGGCTTGTCGGGTGCTGCGCAGTGAGGGGATTAGGGTAATTTTAATAAACTCAAATCCAGCGACAATTATGACCGATCCAGAGTTTGCAGATGCCACTTATATCGAACCGATTACTCCTGAGGTAATTGAGAAGATCTTAGAAAAAGAGAAGCCAAGTGCAGTATTAGCAACTCTAGGTGGGCAAACTGCACTTAATGCGGCAATGCAATTACATGAGCGTGGCTCATTTGAAAAGTATGGCACAAAATTAATTGGGGCTGATATTGATGCAATTAAACGTGGTGAGGATCGCGAAGTTTTTAAGAAGATCGTTGAAAGCATTGGCGGACAATCTGCTAAATCAAAGATCTGTCACTCTATGGATGAATGTTTAGCTGCAGCTGTTGAGCTTAATTATCCAGTTGTCGTAAGACCATCTTTTACTATGGGAGGTCTTGGCTCAGGTATTGCATATAACGAGGCAGATCTGCAGCAAATTGCTGGTGCTGGTCTGCGCCATAGTCCAACAACTGAGGTTTTGCTTGAGGAATCAATTATTGGTTGGAAAGAGTATGAGCTAGAGGTAATGCGAGATCACAAAGATAATGTGGTGATTGTTTGCAGTATTGAAAATATAGATCCAATGGGTGTTCATACCGGAGATTCCATAACTGTGGCGCCAGCTATGACACTAACCGATGTTGAGTATCAAAAGCTTCGAGATCTTTCAATTGAAATTATTCGAGCAGTTGGTGTGGCAACTGGTGGTTGCAATATTCAATTTGCGGTAAATCCGCAGGATGGTCGAATTATTGTGATTGAGATGAATCCAAGAGTTTCCAGATCTTCCGCTCTGGCATCAAAGGCAACTGGCTTTCCAATTGCAAAGATTGCTACCAAATTAGCTATTGGCTACACCTTAGATGAGATCGATAATGATATTACTAAGTCAACACCAGCATCCTTTGAGCCATCTCTTGATTATGTAGTGGTGAAGGTTCCAAGATTTGCATTTGAAAAATTTGCCGAAGCAGACCCAAAACTTACCACCACAATGAAGAGTGTGGGTGAGGCGATGGCTATCGGTCGAAGCTTTCCCGAGGCGCTGCAAAAAGCTTTGCGTTCACTAGAGAAGGTAGGGGCAAACTTTACATGGGGTGAGGGAAATTTAGTTAATTTAATGAAACAGATTGGAATTCCAACTGAGTTTCGACTGCAGCAAGTTCAGTTAGCAATGCATTTGGGTGCAACTATTGATCAGGTATATCAACAAACAAAGATTGATCCCTGGTTCTTAGCCCAGATTGAGTTAATTAATAAAGAGGCTAAACAGATAGAGAATCAAGTGGATTTGAGTAAGGAAGATCTGAAATCTGCTAAGAAGATGGGTTTTTCTGACCTACAGATTGCAAAGCTAAGAAATGTTAGTGAAGAACAAATCAAGAAAGAACGAATTAAATTTAACTTACACCCAGTATATAAAACAGTTGATACATGTGCCGGTGAGTTTGCCGCCCTTACGCCCTATTACTACTCATCTTATGATGAGGAGAGTGAGGTATTACCACGGAGTAAGACTGCAGTAATTATTCTAGGTAGTGGTCCAAATCGAATTGGACAGGGTATTGAATTTGATTACTCCTGTGTTCATGCATCTTTTGCCCTACAAAAAGCTGGTTATGAAACAATTATGATTAATTGCAACCCTGAAACTGTTTCAACAGATTATGACACTTCAGATCGACTTTACTTTGAGCCATTAACACTTGAAGATGTGTTAGAGGTTATCGCTGCCGAGACAGCAGCCGGACCAGTCTTAGGTGTAATTGCCCAACTTGGTGGCCAGACACCACTTGGCTTAGCACGCGATTTAATGCAGGCTGGTGTTCAAATTCTTGGTACCTCACCAGATGCTATTGATTTAGCAGAGGAGCGAGGAGCTTTTGCGCAGGTTTTAAAATCAAATCACTTGGTAGCACCTGAGTTTGGAATGGCTAACTCATATGAGCAAGCTGCCCAAATTGCAAAGGGCATCGGATATCCAGTTTTGGTACGTCCTTCATATGTATTAGGTGGTCGGGGTATGGAGATTGTTTATGATGAAGATTCACTTCGTGGCTTTATTGAGAAGGCAACTGCAATAACACCAAACCACCCAGTTTTAATTGATAAATTTTTAGATGATGCAATTGAAGTTGATGTTGATGCATTATTTGATGGAAAAGATCTTTACCTGGCTGGAGTTATGGAGCATATTGAGGAGGCAGGAGTTCACTCAGGAGACTCTGCTTGTGTATTACCAAGCATCTCATTGAGCAAAGAGTTATTAAGTGAGATTAGACAGGCAACTGAAAAAATCGCAAGTAATATTGGCGTCCGTGGTTTAATAAATATTCAATTTGCGGTAAGTGGAAATCCGGCCCAACTATATGTTTTAGAGGCTAATCCGAGAGCATCACGCACCGTCCCATTTGTCGCCAAAGCAACTGGAATTCAACTAGCAAAGGCAGCAGCTTTGATCTCAACTAGCGTAAGCATTGAAACACTTCGCAATGATGGAGTTTTGCCAAAATATGGCGATGGTGTTGCCAACGGTGTCTCGGTTAAAGAGGCGGTTCTTCCATTTAACCGCTTCCGCCGCATTGATGGCAGTGGCGTTGACTCTATTTTAGGTCCAGAGATGAAATCAACTGGTGAGGTAATGGGTATTGCAAATAACTTTGGTTTAGCATTTGCTAAGAGTCAGACTGCAGCATTTGGCCCATTACCAAAATCTGGGGCGGTTTTTATATCACTTTCACATCGTGATAAAGAATCAGGCTGGCGAGCAGCACGTGAGCTACATGAGTTAGGATTTAAAATTTATAGTACCGCTGGCACAAATGCTTTTCTAGCTGAGAAAAGTGTCCCTTCAGAGCTAGTAAGAAAAAACTCTGATCCTACTTCAAGTAAATTATCGGCAAATGATGTGATTACAAAGGGATTGGTGCAATTAGTTATTAATACTCCACTTAGCAGAGGATCTAGGCAAGATGGCTTCTTAATTAGAACTGCGGCGGTATCGCGCTCAGTGCCTTGCATTACTACCATCCCAGGATTTAGGGCAGCAGTGGCTGGTATTACTGCGTTGCAGGAGGGTGATTTTAATATCAAATCATTACAGCAATGGATGCAAAAATGATTTCTGGCAAGATAAATCAGTTTGCATCACAAATCTCTGCAGAGGTTATTAGCAATAAGAAGGTTGGTCCATACCACCATATGGTCTTTGCAGTTGGTGATATGGCTATTCACTCTAAGCCTGGCAACTTTGTTGCAATCTCCGTAGGAGGAGAGCAATCATCACAAATTTTACGTAGAGCATTTGCAATTTATCGAGCATTAGATAAAGGACCAATGGGTGGCAGTATTGAATTAGTAGTTGCTCCCAGTGGTCAGGGTAGTAAGTGGTTATGCCAAAGAAGTATTGGCGAGGCAGTTGATTTTGTTGGGCCACTTGGAACCGCTTTTGGAATTCCAACTGTAAATGCTAATGCCATGTTAATTGGTGGTGGTTATGGATCTGCGCCATTATTTGCCTTAGCTGAGTTACTTAAAAATAAGGGCTGTCGAGTAGATATGGTTTTAGGGGCAAGTACAGCAAATAAAATATATGCACCTTTAGAGGGAAAGCGCAGTGTTTCCTCATTAACCCTAACAACCGATGATGGAAGTACCGGCATACACGGCCAAATAAGTGAAGCAATACCTAGATTAATTCGAGAGTATGGCACCGAAGTCATTTACTCATGTGGTCCGATGGGCATGCTGGCTGCGGTAGATAAAATTGCGCAGGAGTTTAATCTTGTTCACCAATGTGCGGTTGAGGAGTCAATGGCTTGTGGCATTGGCGTATGCATGACCTGTGTTATCCCAATAAAACATGAAGATGGCATAAAGATGGTACGTAGTTGTATTGAGGGTCCGGTAATGGATGGTTCACAAATTATTTGGGACCGTAAAGCTGTTATGGATGGGTTGTAATCTGGTATGAGCGCATTAGATTTTTCAACCAAAATAGGTAGTAAGAGATTTTCTAATCCAATTTTTACCGCAAGTGGCTGTGCCAGCTCAGGACAAGAGCTTTCTCAATTTTTTCCGTTAACTGAGATCGGCGCAATTGTTACTAAATCAATAATGGTTAAGGCACGCACTGGTAGAGCAACACCACGAATGGCTGAAACACCTAGTGGCATGCTTAATTCAATCGGCTTACAAGGCCCAGGTATTGATACATTTTTAGAGAAGGATATTCCTTGGTTAGTTGAACAACAGGCGAAAGTAATTGTCTCAATTGCCGGGGAGAGTGTTGATGAGTATGGAGTTTTAGCACGCAGATTACGATCTGTTCCAGGAATCTCCGCCTTGGAGGTAAATATTTCCTGTCCAAATGTGGAAAATCGTGGCCAGGTTTTTGCCTGCAATCCAGATACTGCAACTGCTGTAATTGAAGCGGTGCGCAGGAATATTGGCGGAGAACTTCCGATTGTTGCAAAATTGTCACCAGATGTAACAGATATTGTTGAGATCGCTGGTGCGGTTATAAATGCAGGGGCAGATGGTTTGGCACTGATTAATACACTTCTAGGCATGGTAATTGATACAAATACTATGAAGCCAAAGTTGGCGGGTAAAACTGGCGGATTATCTGGACCAGCTATTAGGCCAGTTGCAGTGCGCATTATTTATCAAGTTCACCAAGCATTTCCAAATACGCCAATTGTTGGAATGGGCGGAGTAGCAAGTGGTAGAGATGCGTTGGAATTAATTCTGGCAGGTGCTAGTGCTGTCTCAGTTGGTACCGCCACCTTTGGTAACCCTAAAGCTGCTTTTGATATCAAAAATCAACTTGAAATGTTGCTACTAGAAAAGGGATTTACTGACTTTCGTGATGCAATTGGTTTTGCACATCGGGGCATATAGTGAATTTACCAATAATTCTTGCGCTAGATACCAAAGATATTGCACAGGCAAGCTCTTGGATTAAAGCAACTAATGGATCAATTGACCACTTTAAGGTTGGTCTAGAGTTTTATTTGCGCCATGGAGTCAGTGGAATCCAGCAGCTTCGCCAAGTGGGAGAGTTTGAATTATTTTTAGATCTAAAACTTTATGATATTCCAAACACTGTAAAGGGAGCGGTGGAGTCGGTAGCAGCGCTATCGCCAAAGTTTTTAACAGTTCATGCCAGCGGTGGTAGCAAAATGATTAAAGCTGCAGCAGATGCACTACCTAACGGTTCAATAACTGCGGTAACTGTTTTGACCTCATTTTCTGAGGATGAGTTTGCTGCAATGGGGCAGCGGGAGAGTATTGAGGTTACAACTAAGTCTTGGGCAGGTAATGCATTAGCAGCAGGTGCTACCTCATTAGTTTGCTCACCATTTGAGGTGGCTTCACTTCGCGGTATATCTAAATCAGCTACTTTAATTACACCCGGAGTTCGAGTAGAAGGTGATGATCTTGGTGATCAGGTCAGGGTAATGACACCAAAGCAAGCGTTAGATCTAGGAGCAGATTTTGTTGTAATTGGCCGGTCAATTACCAGAATGTGGGATGGTTCAGATTTAAAGATGCGCAATAAGATTGAGCAAATTGCTAGTTCATTGAGGTAATGATGCTGCCACCTAGATTAAGCAGAAGGGCTCGCCGCAAAGCTGGCATGAAAGCGGTAGCGGCTAGGCAAGAAAGAGCTAAGGTCAAAGAGCAGATCGCAACCGGGGATTTGTTTTTCTTTGATCTCTTTACAGATGAGCGCAAATCGGTCACTCGGATGAAATTAATTGATCTTTTGCAAGCAGTTCCAGGAATCGGGCAGGTGAGAGCTGAGATAATTTTTGATAGAACCGGTATCTCGCCATCGCGTAGAATTGGTGGAGTAGGCAAGCGACAATTAGAGTTATTAAGGCAGGAGTTTCTATTGATGAAAAACTCTCGCAGGAGTGGCAAGCTCCTTGTGGTCTCTGGCCCAAGTGGAGTTGGTAAAAGTACTATCACCAATAATCTCCGTAGTGATGATCGATTCTGGATCTCAGTCTCAGCTACAACTCGAAATATTCGCACAAATGAGGTAGATGGAATTGACTATCACTTTGTCTCATCGGATAGGTTTAATGAAATGATTGAAGGCAAAGAATTTTTAGAATGGGCAGATTTTGCTGGCGCAAAGTATGGAACGCCAAAGCAGCCAGTAGCTGAGGCACTAGCAAATGGGAAAAATGTGATCTTAGAGATTGAGTTAAATGGGGCTAGGCAGGTGCGAAAAAATTCTAACGATGCAGTTTTGATCTTTATCGAGCCACCATCATGGGAGGTGTTAAAGAGTAGATTGATTAACCGTGGTACTGAGTCAGAGCAATCAACCCAGGCACGGCTAGATCGGGCAAAAGAGGAGCTATCGGCAGCTGTTGAGTTTGATCATATACTCATAAATCATCGTGTAGAGGACTCTGTGGCGGAACTGGTATCTTTAGCCCTTGCCTAAATCCCAATAATTTTTGAAGGGTTATTTTCAATGAGTAATCAAGCACTAGATGGAATTACTAATCCGCCAATTGACGCATTACTAGATAAGGCAGGCTCTAAGTACAGCCTTGTGCTTTATGCAGCAAAGCGTGCTCGCCAGATCAATGCTTACTACTCACAATTAGGTGAGGGTTTACTTGAGTATGTTGGTCCATTAGTTGAAACATATGTTCATGAGAAGCCACTTTCAATTGCGTTACGCGAAATCAACGATGGATTGCTAACTATCGAAAATCTGGAACCAAAGCCAGCGGATTCAGCTAGCTAAAAGATCTACCATGTTTCCCCGTGGTCGCAAATTACTACTTGGTGTAGCCGGAGGTATTTCGGCTTATAAGTCCTGTGATCTTCTTCGTCGCCTACAAGATGAGGGATTTATTGTTGATGTTGTTCCAACAGCTGCAAGTTTAAATTTTGTTGGTAAATCTACCTGGGAAGCACTCTCTGGCCGGAAGGTAATTACTGATCTATGGAGTGATGTGGAGACAGTTCCGCATATAAGCATGGCAAAAGAGAGTGATCTAATAGTTATTGCACCCACAACCGCTGATTTATTAGCAAAGTTAGCTAGTGGTCGTGCTGATGATCTATTAACAAATATTGTTTTAGCCTCTACTGCGCCAAAGATTTTAGTTCCTGCAATGCATTCAGAGATGTGGCTTAATCCAGCCACAGTTGCAAATGTGAAGTTATTACAGGAGCGCGGATTTTTCATCATTACACCTGATGTTGGGCAGATGACTGGATCAGATATTGGAATTGGTAGGTATCCAGAAAGTTCTAGGATTATCACTGAGATTAATCTGCATGTAATGAATAGTGCAGATCTAAAGGGTAAGAAAATTTTAATTACTGCTGGTGGAACTCGGGAACCAATTGATCCAATTAGATTTATTGGAAATAGGTCATCTGGTAAACAAGGCTTTGCATTGGCCATGGCCGCTGCCAGTAGGGGAGCACAGGTTCACTTAGTAAGTGCTAATACTGATCTGCCAATTATTGAGGGAATTACCACAACCTATGTTGAAACTGCCGAGCAGATGGCATCAGTTTTGCAAATTGAATTTCCACACTCAGATGCATTAATCATGAGCGCTGCTGTTGCTGATGTGCGAGTGGCAAATTACTCTGATCAAAAGATTAGAAAAGAAGGCCTTAATCAGGTAGATCTAGAGAAGAATCCAGATATTTTGAAAACCTTATCTGGGATAAAGAAAAGCGGACAGATTATTGTTGGCTTTGCCGCAGAGACCTCTGCCGATATAGCCTCTCTTGAACAGAGTGGACATGAAAAATTAGCTAGTAAATCACTTGATCTTATCTATGTTAATAATGTATCTAACGGTGCAATTTTTGGTAGTGATCAAACTCAAGGCTTGATTATTGATAATCAGAAAAAAGTGATCAAAGTCCCCGAAATTTCAAAAGACACGCTCTCAGATATATTGCTGGATCAATTAGTAAGTAAGTTAGGTTAAGCACATGAAAAATCGTCTCTTTACCTCTGAGTCAGTAACAGAAGGTCATCCAGACAAGATCGCTGATCAGATCTCTGATGCAATTTTAGATTCATTACTATCACAGGATGCTAAGAGCCGGGTTGCAGTTGAGACCTTAATTACAACTGGCCAAGTCCATGTTGCCGGTGAGGTAACAACAAATGGTTATGCAGATGTCATGAATATTGTTAGAGACACTGTGCTTGAGATTGGTTATGACTCATCAGAGAAGGGTTTTGACGGTAATAGTTGTGGTGTTTCAATCTCAATTGGCCAGCAATCACAAGATATTGCACAAGGTGTTAATGACGCTTTTGAGAGTCGGGTCTCATCCTCTGCTGATCCGTTAGATCTACAAGGTGCAGGGGATCAGGGCTTGATGTTTGGTTATGCATGTAAGGACACTCCAGAGTTAATGCCAATTCCAATTGCACTTGCTCATAAGTTAGCGCAACAGTTAACAAAGGTGCGCAAAGATGGCACGCTGCCATACCTTCGCCCAGATGGTAAAACTCAGGTAACCATCGAGTACCAGGGCGATAAAGCGATTGCGCTAAATACAATTGTTATTTCATCACAGCACGCCGCTGATATTGATCTTGAGAAGAAGCTGGCCCCGGAGGTAAAGAAGTTTGTAATTGATCCAATAATTAAGGATCTAGACATTGATATTAAAAATGTTAGGTTTTTAATAAATCCAACTGGGCGCTTTGTTATTGGTGGGCCAATGGGAGATGCCGGTCTTACTGGCCGCAAAATTATCGTTGATACCTATGGTGGCATGGCCCGTCATGGCG
Organism: actinobacterium SCGC AAA278-I18; assembly: GCA_000378865.1. Lineage (GTDB taxonomy): Bacteria > Actinomycetota > Actinomycetes > Nanopelagicales > Nanopelagicaceae > Nanopelagicus. Next base: position 36,787 of record KB900413.1, read on the forward strand.
GTGGTGCGTTCTCCGGTAAAGATCCATCAAAGGTTGATCGCTCAGCAGCATATGCAATGCGTTGGGTGGCAAAGAATGTGGTTGCAGCAGAGCTGGCTGATCGTTGTGAGGTGCAGGTTGCCTATGCAATTGGCAAAGCACAACCAGTAGGGCTATTCATCGAAACATTTGGAACTGAAAAATTTGATTTAGCAAAGATAAGTGATGCTGTTAAAGAGGTATTTGATCTTAGACCGGCCGCAATTATTCGTGATTTAAATCTTCTGCGCCCAATTTATGGAAAGACTGCAGCTTATGGACACTTCGGTAGAGAGTTACCAGAGTTTGCTTGGGAGAAGAAAGACCGCGCTGCTGCCCTTAAGGCATTAGTAAATTAAGCAGTGGCTTCACCACTTAAATTAAAGCGGCAAGCAACTACTAATTCAAAAAAGATCTCTGCAGAGGTAGCACCAGATCTACCTATCGCAGCAGTTTTAGTTGATACCCCAGTCTCACACCTTGAAGGTATCTATGACTACTTAGTGCCAATTCATTTAAGTGATCTAGCCATAGTTGGTAGCAAGGTATTAGTCGAGTTTGGAAAGAGTAAGACAGAGGCGTTAATCATTGATCGCAAAAGTGAAAGTGAACAAAAACAAGGTATAAAGCAAGTACTAGATGTAATCTCACCACCTGGATTAATCAATCAAGATGTGATCAAGCATATTGAAATGGTTAGAGATCGCTTTGGCGGTGGAATTTGGAGTATTTTAAAATCAGCTGTTCCAGCGCGAGTAGTCAAAGAGGAGAAGTTACTTGAGCAGTTGATTAAAGCCGCAGCGATATCACCATATGAATCAGAGTCACTACGAGAGATAATTGGCAACTCAGATTATGCTCAACTGCTTAGTAATAAGCGTATTAGGTGGGGCAGTAATTTTCCATCAGCAACAGATGCAGATTATTTCTTAATTGAGTTAGTAAAGATACGCTCGCAGGTTAATCAAGTTTTACTTTTACTCCCTGATGAATCTGATATATCTCGATTTATGCCATCACTAGCAGAACATTTTGGTGATCTAGTTATAGAGCTAGGCTCTCATTTAAGTAAAGGTGTGCGGTATCGAAATTATTTAATGGCAAATCTACAATCTCCTAAGGTAATAATCGCTACCCGAAGTGGAGCCTTTACTGCACTGAGTCAAGATGCAACTGTGATTGTGGTGTCAGATCTTGATCAATCTCATTATGAGCTTCATGCCCCGGGTTGGAATACCCGTGATGTTACATTGCTCAGAGATAGCAAGACATCAATCATATTTATCTCACCATCCCACTCATTAGAGATTGCTAGGTTGATTGAGGTTGGTTGGCTTGATAAGAAGGTTTATAAGGTAAAAACAAACCAGAAATATATAACTGGGGAGAGTGGTAATTCCTATATTTTGGCTATTAAAAACGGAATTAATAAAGGCAATGTATTGGTATCAGTGGCAGAAAAGGGATACGCAAATTTATTTCTCTGTGCTACTTGCCGGAACACAGCTAGCTGTGAGTGTGGGGGGAAACTGCAAATTGATAGTGTTAAGAAGATTCCTATGTGTTACCTTTGCGAAAAGCTATATAAGGAGTGGAAGTGCTCATACTGCTCTGGAAATCGACCATTTGTAATTGTTAAAGGAATTGATAGAACAGCGGAGGAGATTGGGCGTGCTATTTCTAGTGCATCAATTTTGGTCTCATCCGGCGGTAAGAAAATTCAATCTTTGCCAACAGGTAATCATCTTGTTTTGGCAACGGCTGGCTCTGAGCCGGCTGGGCTTTATAGCGCTGTTGTAATGCTAGATGGTGAACGAATTTTCAATCGGCCATCACTTAGAGCAGAGGAGTTAGCTAAGTTTCATTGGTTCTCTCTACTTGCTCGAGCATCATTTGATGCGCAAGTTTTTTTCTCCTTAGCCAATCAGCATCCAGTTGTCCAAGCATTAATTAGGGCAGATTCATCAACTGCTGCTACATATGAGTTAGAGACAAGAAAGCTATCTAAGCTTCCCCCTTATTATCGAGTTGCGGTTGTAATTGGCGATACTGCCGATATATCAAAGTTTGCAGAAAATCTAAGAAATACCAAAAATTATGAGATCACTGGACCAGTTTCTGTTGACTCATATCAGAGTAAATTATTGATCAGGGTTGGCTTGCCAGAGGCGCAATTATTAGTAGATCTGCTTGATGATATTACTAAGGTGCAGGGAGTTAAAGGTAGAAAAATCTTTAAGGTCAGGTTTGACCCCTTTGATCTCTAACCATACTTCTGAAGTATCATTGGCTTATGGCACTTCAACCAATTAGATTATTTGGCGATCCAGTTTTAGTTACCCCAGCTAGTGAGGTAATTGATTTTGATAAAGAGCTACGCCAATTAGTTGCAGATTTAACTGAAACTATGCAGGCTGCCCCTGGGGCTGGGCTTGCTGCTCCACAAATTGGTGTACCGCTTAGAGTATTTGTTTGGGATATTCATGACGAGCTTGGCCATCTGATAAATCCATCCCTTGATTTGAGCGAGGAGTTGCAAGAGGGTGAGGAGGGCTGCTTATCCTTTCCAGATTTAGTTTATGAAACACCAAGAGCACTTAGAGCAGTGGCTAAAGGTTTTAATATGCATGGTGAGCCAGTTGTTATTGAGGGGACTGAGTTACTTGCCAGGTGCTTGCAACATGAAACCGATCATTTAAATGGAGTTCTATTTATAGATCGAATGAAATCTGAACAACGCAAAATTGCAATGAAAGAGATTCGCGAATCGGAGTGGTTTGGTTTAGCTACTACCGATGGAAGTACTCCGATAATTAAAACCTCACCCCACTCCACCTTTGGTTTGGGACTATAAAATTTTGAAGCTTTTTGTTGCGTCATCCTCATTAGTTGCTAAGCCACTTATCTCAGCTCTTTCAGCAAGTAAGGACCATCAATTATTGGGTTTAATTACTAATTCCGACAAAGCAACTGGTCGGGGCATGCAAATAGAGGCTAATGAGTTAGCAAATTGGGCAGATAGTGAGCAGATTCAAATGCATAAACCAACCTCTGCCGAACAGATTAGGTTAATAATTACCGAATCTAAGCCAGATTTAATAATCACAATTGCATATGGGCGGTTAATTCCAGAGCCATTATTGGATCTACCAAAACATGGCTGGATAAATGTTCATTTTTCTACCCTTCCCAAATGGCGCGGTGCTGCGCCAGTGCAATGGGCAATTCTTAATGGCGACAAAGAGAGTGGAATAAGTATTTTTAAACTTGAAAAGGGGATGGATACTGGTCCGATCTATCTTATGCAATCAACGCAAATCGGTAGCGGTGAAAAGAGTGAGGAGTTACTTGATCGGTTAAGCATTATTGGTAGCTCATTAACTTTAGACAGTCTTACTCTCATTGCTGATGGTTTCAAACCACAAGCTCAACCTGCGCAGGGTGTAAGTATTGCGCCAAAATTTATGAAGGGTGATGGTCATCTAGATTGGAGCCAGAGTAGTGAGCAGATATTTAATCGCTATCGCGCCCTTTCAGCCAATCCAGGTGTTTGGTCAATGCTTGCTGATTTAAGGTTAAAGATTGATTCGCTGCGGCCCTCATATACTGCAGAGCAATTAATGCCAGGGGTAGTTTTAATCGAAGACGAAAAGTTTTTAGTTGGCACCGCCACCAATGCAATTGAGGTAATTAGATTAACTCCTGCAGGGCGAAATCAGATGAGTGCTGCGGAATTTATTAGAGGATTGCCAAATAGGTCAGGCTTATCTCTTGGGTAAACCAGATCCAAACCCATCTCGCCTGACTGCATATGAGTTGGTCTGCCAAGTAAATCGGCAGGGTGCCTATGCAAACCTTAGGCTGCCGGAGCTACTTGCTATATCTAAGATGACGCAGGCTGATAAAGCATTTACTACTGAGCTTGCCTATGGAAGTTTAAGAATGCAGGGCCAACATGATTACATCGCAGCAAAGTATTTAGATCGAGCATTCTCTGAAGTTGATGAAAAAATCCAAGATCTATTAAGAATAGGTATCCATCAAATAACCCAGATGCGTGTTGCTTCTCACGCTGCGGTTTCTGAGACGGTTGAGGTTGCAAAGTTAGTTGCTGGTGAGTCAAAAGCCTCTTATGTGAATGCAATTCTGCGAAGGGTTAGTGAAGCAAATAATGATCTTGCTGAGCTAAGTGATAAGCCAGTGCTTGAGAGATTAGTTATTCAATACAGCCATCCAGAGTGGATAATCTTAGCATTTTATGATCAACTTAAAGATTGGCAAAAGGTAGAAGAGCTTTTGCAGGCAAATAATCTTCCAGTAAAACCAGATATCATTGCTTGGCCGGGTAAATCTTCAATCGCAGAGTTATCTGCATTAGGTGCAACATCTATTGAAGGTTTTCCAAATGGAGTTAATCTGCCAGGTATACCATCTGAGTTTGAACCAATTATTACTCGCAGAGCTGGTGTGCAGGATCGTGGTTCTCAATTAGTTGTTGAGAATTTTCTAGCAACAGCAACTGCTGGCTTATCTTGGCTTGATATGTGTGCTGGACCAGGCGGTAAGGCTGCATATATTTTTCATTCCCTTACAAACTCTGATTCAACTGCGACATTTCTAGCAAATGAGCCAATCTCACATCGAGCTGAGTTAGTTAAAAGAGTGGTGAATAATCAACAAGTAGTTAGTTTTGATGCAACCGATGCAACGAATTTTTCGCAGACATTTGACCGGATATTAGTTGATGCCCCATGTACTGGACTAGGTGCACTTCGTAGGCGCCCAGAGGCAAGGTGGCGACGGACAATACAAGATCTTAAAGAGTTAGTATTACTACAAAGACAACTTTTATCATCGGCATATGAGTTGTTAAAACCAGGTGGAGTTATTGCATATGTAACCTGCTCACCACATCTTGCCGAAACTAAGGGACAAGTTCTTGATTTTTTAAGTACCCATCCAGATATGCAGTTACTACCAATGCAGAGTTTGCCACTTGCCCATAAACAGGGTGTTTTGCCAGATGGCACAGTTCAACTTTGGACACACCTAGACCAATCAGATGCCATGTTTATGGCTCTTCTTAAAAAGGTGGGTTAAATACTCCTCATGAGCAACAAAAATTCAATCTTGATAACTCCTAGCATTTTAAATGCAAATTTTGATGATTTAGAGAGTGAGATTGCAAAGATCTCACAGGTCTCTGACCTACTTCATTTAGATGTAATGGATAATATATTTGTTCCGAATTTTACTTTTGATTTTAAAAGAGCAAAAGAGATTATTGATTTCTCAAAATTATCAGTTGATGCTCATCTAATGATCGCTGACCCAGATGATATGGCGCCAAAGTATGCCCAAGCTGGTTGCGCCTCTGTGACATTTCACTATGAAGCGGCTAAAGAATCGCGCGTAATTATTAAAAACATAAAATCAAATGGCGCAAAAGCCGGTATTGCAATTAAGCCTGGCACAAAGTTTTCTCAGGTTGAAGAGTTTATAGATGATATTGATATGTTATTGATTATGACTGTTGAGCCAGGTTTTGGTGGTCAATCTTTCATGCATGATCAGATGGATAAGGTCGCTAAGGCTAGAGATCGAATTAATCAATGCAAAGAGCCTTTGCCAATACTTCAGGTAGATGGTGGAATTTCAGTGGACACTATTGGTGAGGCAGCAGCAGCTGGTGCAAATTGTTTTGTAGCAGGAAGTGCAATCTATAAATCAAGTAATCCTTCAGATATGGTTGAGCAGTTACGAAAGATTGCACTTAATAGTTTTAAGTCTTAGCCGCCAATTCCCATTAGCAGCAAAACTGCTGAAAGGTCAGCTGTATTTATCGTTGTTGCCGCCGCCGCTGCAACCTTAGGTTTTGCATTAAACGCTATTCCAAGCCCTGCCACCTCGATCATATCTAGATCATTTGCGCCATCTCCAATTGCAACGGTTTGGGATAGTTCAACCTGTTCACCGTTAGCAAAATCAATTAGTGCTTGTCGCTTTGCAACTCTATCTATGACTTCACCTTCAATTTTGCCTGTCAACTTTCCGCCCTTAATCTCTAACTTATTCGCTCGATAAAAATCAATTTTTAGATCCTTAAGAATTGGTTCAATTACATCAATAAATCCCCCAGAGACAACTCCTACCTTGTGCCCTTGGGCATGAAGGGTTTGAATCAATTTCTCAGCCCCAGTTGTTAGCATGATTTCTTTTCGGACCACATCGATTACTGAAACATCTAAATCTGCCAGCAGTGCGACTCGCTTCCTTAATGCTTGCGCAAAATCTATCTCACCAGCCATTGCAGCAGCGGTAATTTTAGATACTGCCGGTCCTTGATTCGCATGATTTGCTAGTAGATCAATAACCTCCTGTTGAATCAAAGTTGAATCCATATCTAGCACTACAACACGTTTACTATTTCTTACTCTACCGCCTGGTTCAACAGCTAAATCAATCTGATTAGCTATCGCCACACTTGCTAATGCTCGTTGCACCTCTTTGATTGAATGATTAGAAATTGTTAAATCAAGTTCGATTGCGGTTACAGGTTTAGTTGCAGTTCTCCTGATTGCTGTGATATTTCCATTCAAATTTGCGATCTCAGCAGCAACCGCTGCAAATCCAGATGGCTTTAATCCCTCGCCAATAATTACCACTCTAAGTGATTCAGCACCTTGGCTTAACTGCTCATGCTGTTCAAAATCAATAGCGATATCTAAGCCAAGCTCTTTTTCTAACTTATTAAGCTCATCAGATATTGCCTGAGCATGCGCTTGATCAAGCGTAATTAATACAGTTAGCACAAGGCGATCTCGGATAATCAATTGCTCAATATCTAGGATGGTGACAGCAAATTGTGCCAGCGCACTCATCAGCCTTTGTGTAATACCTGGGTGATCTTCGCCTGAAACCAGAATCAGTCCAGTAAAGGCGGGGTTATTTCTATTAGGCATTGGCTCAGATTAACTGTAATCCCTTGCTCGGGGCGGTATCTTTCATCCCTATGGGTGCGATATTGGAGTTATCTGATGTCACAGTTCGCCGGGGCGAACGGATTATTCTTGGCCCGCTAAATTGGCAGGTATTAGAAGGTCAGCGGTGGGTAGTTCTTGGACCAAATGGAGCTGGCAAGACTACCTTGTTACAAATCTGCTCCTCATTAATTCATCCAACCAAAGGTCAAATCAAGATATTAGGGGAGCAATTAGGAAAGGTAGATGTCTTTGAATTACGAACTCGAATTGGCTTAACCTCATCTGCATTAGTTGAACAAATTTCACCTGAAGAGTTGGTTATGGATGTAGTACTAACTGCTGCGTATGCAATGTTAGGTAGATGGCAAGAAAAATATGATTTGTGGGATGAATCAAGAGCTATGGCATTGCTAACCGCATTAGGAGTTAGAGAGTTAGGGGAGCGGTTATTTGGCTCACTAAGTGAGGGAGAGAAAAAACGAGTACAGATTGCTCGGGCTTTAATGGCAGATCCTGAGTTACTACTACTCGATGAGCCGGCATCATCCCTTGATTTAGGTGGGAGGGAGGATCTGTTAAAGCGGATTGCCACCTTTGCAAGTGATCTGTTAGCACCAGCTACTGTAATTGTTACCCACCATATTGAAGAGATTCCAACTGGCACAACTCATGCGCTTTTATTGTGCGAAGGGTCGGTAATTGCACAAGGAGATGTTGGCTCTGTAATTACTGATAGCAATTTAACTATGGCTTATGGGTTGCCAATCACAGTTACTTCAGAGGGTGGTCGGTTCTTCGCTCGTGCCCGCTGATCTGCTCCCACATCTGCCTAAGCAGTGGCATCAAATTGTTGATCTCAAACTATTAGAAGAGATCTCTGCAAAGTTAAGTGGTGAGTATATTCCTGCCGCGATAGATGTATTTGCAGCCCTAAAACTTTCACCCTCTGATGTAAAGGTGGTAATTGTTGGACAAGATCCTTATCCAAACCGGCAGCACGCAATGGGGCTGGCTTTTTCAGTAAGAGAAAGTGTTTCCACTCTTCCGGCCTCGCTTAAAAATATCTTTACCGAGTTAGAGAGTGATCTTGGTATTAAACCTAGTAATGGGGATTTAAGTAGGTGGGCATCTCAAGGAGTATTACTACTAAATAGAGCGCTAACAGTTAAGCCAGGTGAGCCTGCCTCACACTCAAAGATTGGCTGGTATGAGTTGACTGAGACGATTATAAGTAATGTTGCAAAATCAGGTGCCATAGGAGTGTTATGGGGAAATGATGCGCAAGCTTTAGCTAATTATTTTTCTAAAGATGATTTATTTACCGCCCCACACCCAAGTCCGCTGTCGGTATATCGTGGGTTTTATGGTTCAAAGCCATTTAGCAAGGTTAATAATCGTTTAGTTGAAAAGGGTTTAACACCCATTAAATGGTAAAGGGGCGCACCATAAGATGCGCCCCTTTATTTTAAGTTAGCTTATGCAGTCCAAATATTAATTGGTGATTGCAAGAAGTAAACCATGAATAATCCAGATACAACGTACATCAAAGGATGAATTTCCTTTGAGCGGCCCTGGAATACTCGAATTACTACATATGAAACAAACCCTGCTCCGATACCTACTGAAATATTGTAAGTAAATGGCATCAAGATAATTGTTAAGAATGCTGGAATTGCAATTCCAAGATCATCCCAATCAATACCCTTGATTTGAGTCATCATTAAGAAACCAACAATTACTAGTGCTGGGGTAGCAGCTTCGTAAGGAATGATGGCAACAAGTGGAGCTAAGAAGGTTGTAAGTAGGAATAGCACACCTGTTACTACAGAGGCCAAACCAGTACGAGCACCTTCACCAACACCAGAGGCTGATTCGATGTATGAGGTGTTAGATGAAACTGAACCAGCACCACCGGCAGCTGCAGCAATTGAGTCAATTAGAAGAATGCGTTGTGCACCTTCAACATTGCCACTGCGATCAACTAAGCCAGCTTGGTGACCAATTGCAGTCATTGTTCCCATTGTGTCGAAGAAATCTGCTAGTAAAAGTGTAAATACTAGAAGAAGTGCTGCGACTGCTGAGATTCGGTCAAATCCACCAAGTAGGTTGAATTTACCTAAAATATCAAAGTGAGGAGTAGCAGCAATTGCATCAGGAACTGCCGGAACATTTAAGCCCCAGCCCTTTGGATTAACAGTGCCGGTGGCACCATCAAAATTAGGCCCAATTTTGAAAGCTGATTCAACAAGTACTGCAAGAACTGTAGAGAGAACTATTCCAATAAGAAGTGCTCCCTTAACCTTCTTAACAGTTAATCCGATCATTAAGAAGAGGCCAAATGCAAATACCAAAACTGGCCAACCAACAAGATTTCCATTGTCGCCAAGTGTTACCGGTACTGGTCCAGATCCAGTTCTGCGAACGAAACCAGCATCAACTAGACCGATAAGTGCAATGAAAAGACCGATACCAACTGAGATTGCGATCTTTAATTGACTTGGTACTGCTTTGAAGACCGCAACTCGGAATCCAGTAAGTACCAAAACAAGAATAATTAAGCCTTCAAGGACGATAAGTCCCATGGCATCTGCCCAGCTCATTTTGGATGCAATTCCAACTGCAACGAAGGTGTTAAGACCTAGGCCAGTTGCAAGTGCTAATGGAAAGTTGGCAACTACGCCCATCAGGATGGTCATAACGCCAGCAATAAGTGCGGTAGCGGCTGCAACTAATGCAAGATTAGGAGCATCGCCTCCGCCAATGAATTTTCCATCGGCATCTTTAGCAAGACCGATGATGAGTGGATTAAGCGCAACTATGTATGCCATGGTGAAAAATGTGACGACTCCGCCACGAACTTCACGAGCTACGGTTGAGCCACGCTGACTGATTTTAAAGAAGCTATCAAGCATGGAATGTACCCTTCTGTTTTTTTAACATGGTGTTTTCGACATGTTGTCAGATTCGGTCTAACAAGCCGAGGGGGATGCTCTAAATCTATTGGCTACTTCGTAGTAAGGCGATCTACGACACCAAGGGAAATCGCTACCGATTGACCAATAAGTAGCGCAAATAGCGCTGTCCCGATCCCAACTGAGCCTCCTAAAAGTGCTCCCACGCTCAATGCAAATACCTCAATGATTAGTCGAACCCTGCCTACTCGGACCCCAGTTTTATAGTGCAACCCAGTCATCAAGCCATCACGCGGACCGGCACCAAGGCCGCAGGTTATATATAAAGCAGAACCAATTCCAACCAATGCAATGCCAAAAAGCACATAAAAATACTTAAGAAATAAGTTATCAACCTCAGGTATTAAAAATAAACCTAACTCAATTGCTGCTGCAATAACCACAATATTTGCCAAGGTTCCAAAGCCTGGTCGTTGCCGCAGTGGAATCCAAAGTGATAAAACACAAACTGAAACAAAAAATGTTGATTCACCTATATTTAACGGCGAGTGCAAAGAGATGCCCTCCGAGAGGACAACCCATGGTGAGTTGCCAAGTCCAGTTACAACCAAAAATGCTTCTCCAATACCAAATATGGTCAATCCAAATAGCAAGATTGCAAGTCGTTGTATGTGGTTCTTACCAACACCTAATGACCAAGTTGAATCAGCACGCCATGGTGTATTTGGAATTGTTCGAGAGGGCTTAAGAAAATTTGTAAATCTATTCAAGCTATTTTTGCTAATCCCATCAGTACTCACTGCTAAACTCTATCTTATATAACCTCTATAGATGGGTCTATTTTGAATTTTACTTATGCTCAGGCGATTATTACCGGATTTATACAAGGTATAACTGAACTTTTTCCAGTATCAAGTTTGGGCCATGCAATATTGATTCCGGCTTGGATCGGTGGATCCTTTAAAGAGTTTATTAGTGAAGAGAATAAAGCATATTTGCTTATAACAATTGCAATGCATTTAGCTAGCTCAATCGCATTGTTTTTAGTTTTTCGCAAGCGGTGGCTTAATTTAATCGGCGGGACATTCACATCTATTAGAAAGAGAAGTTTTCAATCGAAGCAATTTAGAGTACTTAGCTATATTTTAATTGCCACCATTCCAGTTGGTGCTTTGGGCGTAATATTTGGCGATTACTTTCAAAGTATTTTTGGAAAGCCGGCTTATTCCGCAGTATTTCTAACCATAAACGGGGTGTTACTCATTATGGCAGAACGGTTATCTAAAAAGTATATTTCTCATAGCTCAAGTGATTCTGATGCAGAGATTGATGCTCACATCAATGCAAAGAGTGCAGTGGTTATTGGCTTTGGCCAAAGCTTAGCTTTATTTGCCGGAATCAGTCGGTTTGGTATAACTATGAGTGCTGGTCTGCTACGCAAACTAAATCACTCAGTGGCCTCTGATTTTGCATTCCTGCTATCTCTTCCAGTAATTGTAGGAGCTGCCATAGTTAAGTTACCAGAGCTTTTCACAACTGATGCCAAGCAATTATTAGGTCAAATCTTAGTTGGCTCAGTGGTTTCCTTTATCGCTACCTATATCAGTGTTACTTTTCTAGTCAAATGGTTTAAGAGTAAAACCTTGTATCCCTTTGCGATTTACTGTTTAATTTTCGGTATTGCATCCTTTTTAAGGTTTGCCTAAATGTTTCCAGGTATTGGCACAGTTTTAAATATCTCCACAATTATCATCGGTGGCACATTAGGTGTATTTATCGGAGCCAAGATAAGTGAGAAGCTGCGTAATTTAATTATTGATGTTTTAGGTTGTGTCACAATTATTTCAGCGGCTGATGCATTATCTGCCTACTGGGATAAGGAGCTAACTAACGCAATTCCTAGAGGCTGGGTAATCATAGTTATTATTTTTTCATTACTAATAGGTGCGTTAATCGGCACAGTTTTGCAAATCGAGGATCGACTAGAAAATTTAGGGGAAAGCTTAAAACGCAGATTTAGCAGTAGTAGTGGCTCTAACTTTGTTGATGGTTTTGTCTCTGCCTCTTTAATATTTGCCATTGGCCCCCTTGCTATCTTAGGAAGTATTTCAGATGGCATGGGCACCGGCATTGATCAGTTGGTATTAAAGAGCACATTAGATGGCTTTACATCCCTGGCATTTGCCGCATCCCTTGGTTGGGGAGTGGCATTGTCATCTTTGCCAGTTGGTATTTATCAATTTATTTGGACGGCAATTGGATTGTTCTTAGGATCAATATTGGCTGGCTATCAAGTTGCAGCAATGACCGCGGTTGGTGGTGTGCTGCTGATTGGTATCGCCTTGAGGTTACTGCGAATAAAGCAGATTGCAGTAGGTAATTTACTGCCAGCACTTGTCCTAGCACCATTACTGGCGCTGGCAGCTCATCAATTTATTTAAAAGCTTTTAGCATCAATTACAAAGCGATACTTAACATCACTTGCAACTGTTCGCTCATACGCAGTATTGATGTAGTCAGCTTTAATAACCTCAACATCGCTAACAATATTATGTTCACCGCAAAAGTTAAGCATCTGTTGCAGCTCTGCCATGCCGCCAATCATTGATCCAGCCAGGGATCTTCTTTGATCTAACATGGTGCCAACATTTATTTGATATGGCTTACCAGGAAGTGCAATTACTACAAAAGTGCCATCTAACTTAAGCATCTTTAAGTATGGTTCCAGATCAAGATGAGCTGAGACGGTATTTAGAATTAAGTCAAAGCTCTTCTCTAATCTCTCTAAATTCTTAACATCTTTAGTAACTACAAAGTGGTCAGCGCCCATTGCTTTAGCACCTGCTTCTTTCTCAGGTGAATGTGAGAAAACTGTTGTCTCTGCCCCTAATGCGTGAGCAAATTTAAGACCCATATGGCCAAGCCCGCCAAGTCCCATAATCCCAACCTTTTTACCAGGACCAGCTTTCCAATTTTTAAGTGGGGAGTACAAGGTAATGCCGGCACACATAAGTGGTGCTACCCCTGCTAGATCTAGATTCTCTGGAATATGTACTGCGTAATCTTCATCAATTACAAACTTATTTGAGTAGCCACCCATGGCAACTGTCTTACCATCTCGCTCTAAGGTGTTGTATGTACCAGTCATTCCCTCAACGCAGTACTGCTCAAGCCCGGCATTACAGCTTGCACATTTTCGACATGAATCAACAAATACACCAACTCCAATTAACTCACCAACTTTAAACTTACTAACCTGTGAGCCAATCTCAATTACTCGCCCGACAATCTCATGTCCTGGCACCATTGGAAATATCGCAGGGCCCCACTCCTCCCGCGCCTGGTGGATATCTGAGTGACAAATACCAGCAAAGTAGATATCTAAAGCGACATCTCGGGGGCGAAGATCACGGCGTGAGAACTCATAACTTTCTAGTGGTGCATTAACTGATTTCACGGCGTAGCCTTGTGTTTTCATGATGCCTTTCGTAATTAATTATTAAATGGTAGAGATTGCTCTGCTGCTGGATTTGAAACCTTTGCAGTCACATTTCTCATATGATGACGACGGCACAGTACTTCATAAGCAACATTTGAGGTAGTTCCGACATCACCAACCACCACCTGCTCACCTTCAGTTACCATTTTTCCATCAACGGTGCGGGCATTATGGGTTGCTCTAGCACCACACCAACAAAGCGCCTCAACCTGCAGAGTCTGCACCCTATCTGCCAACTCAACTAATCTAGCACTTCCTGGAAATAATTTAGTTTTAAAATCAGATAAAATTCCAAATGCATAAACATCAATTCCTAAGCCATCAACAATCTTTGCTAACTGCTCAATCTGCTCTGGCATATAAAACTGGGCCTCATCACAGATTACAAAGCTAATTCGACCACCTATTGATAGCCGCTCCACAATTAATTTATGGATATCTAAATCAGCATCAACCTCAAGTGCTTCTAATTGCAAACCTAATCGGGATGAGATTAATCCTTTGCCAGCACGATCTTTATTGGTAAAGATCACACCCTCACGGCCACGTGATCTATGGTTATGAGCGGTTTGTAGAGCAAGGGTTGATTTGCCGCTATCCATTGTTCCGCAGTAGTAAATTAACTCAGCCATGTTCTTATTCTGCCAAGATTGTTCTGATTTGTAGAGCAGGATGTGCTTTAAGCAACCGTGATTTGCCACCTAGTTGAGGTATCTCAAGCAGGAAGGTAAGTGCACTTGGTACTAAATCCGCCCTTGCAATTAGATCAACTGCAGCTAACGCAGTTCCACCGGTTGCTAGTACATCATCAACTATTAAGACCCTCATACCCGTTGGGATTAAACCAGCATGTATCTCAAGGGTGGCACTGCCGTATTCAAGATCATAACTATGTGAAATTACATCCCCTGGCAGCTTGCCACTTTTACGGATTGGAATAAATCCTTTGCCACTGATAACTGCAACAGCTGCGGCAAAGATAAAGCCGCGAGCCTCAATACCTGCGATGTAATCAACCTCTTTAGCTGCCTCTGCAATCTCATTGCAGCACTTAGCAAAAATTTCTGCATCAGCCAGTAGGGGAGTTATATCTTTAAAGGTAATTCCTGGCTTGGGAAAATCTGGGATTATTCGAATTAGATCTAGCGCGCTCTTATTCACCTTCGAATCCTAATCAAGGAGGAGGATTAGCCTGCAACTGCCACCTTTTTAGGTGACATTCAATTTTTTTAGGTGTAACCCTTAAGTTAAGATTCACGGGTGATTCCCCTATACAGACACGCCCATAAACTCTTTAAGAGGAGTGGCTTAACCCTGGCCAGCTTTAAGGCGAACACAATTAATTTATTTTCCAAGCGTGATCTAGTAATTATTATCTTCTTCACCATCTTAGGTCTTGGCGGCGTCTTTGCCGCCACATTAATCACCGTAACCGCACCAGACTCACAAGGTGCTGGATATGTTGCAGCAACTAGCTGTGATGAGGCGGTAACAATTGATAAAAGTGTGCTCTTTAATACAAGTACAAAGCGGTATGAGGTTGCCACAATCTCTGTAAGCGGTGTTGATCAAAGATATGATGCTAATGGAGTTAATGGCTGCGGCAATCAAGTTCTTGAGATGGCTTTTCCAATTAATGGCAGTACTACCTATGCTTCCTGGACTATCCCATCCTCAACTATTACCAACGGTATTTTCTCATTTGGTGGCGCTACTGGAATTACCTATAACGCCTATACCGCGTTAACTCCAGTAGATGCACAATCACTTGCCACAGTTGCGCTAAGTATTAAGCCCGCAACCAGAGCGGTAAATAATGGCCCAGTTTATGATCTATTAAAAGATAACGGCTTTACTACTACCGGCCAATCGGGTGCATCATCAACTATTACATTCGCACTTAGCTTAAGTTGTGGTGTATTAACAGTAGATACCACCGCTCCTGGTGTTAGCACCGCACTTGCTGCCTTGACTGCGCCAACTGGGTATGTAAAAAATGATGCAACTTCTACTGGAGCAGATGGAGCAACAACCGCTGCCTTACTTGGTTTTAGAGGGACGGTAGCAAATATCAATATCGTTTTGCCTTGGATTTCCTACAACAAGACAGCTGGAACCGCCTGCACCTCACTTCCAGCATTTCAGGGAGCAATCTGGGAGGCGCAACCAGCGGGGGCGAGCTCACCAATAGCTTGGAATTTTAGTGAAAATGGACATTACTATCAGTATGTAGAAAATGCAACGACATGGCTTTTAGCACTTAACGCAATTACCGGTTCAAATAATCCTTCAAATTCCAATACTAGAGCGTTATCAGCTTGCAACTATCAAATACTTGGATTGTGTGGCTACTTTGCAACTATACAAACAGCCGCTGAGAACGCTTTCATTACTGACAAAGTAGGAACTGCCGGAGCTTGGCTTGGCGGCTATGATTACGACGGAGCTAACTTACAGTTTAAATGGACAGACCCAGTTGCACCTGAATACAATGCAATTTTTACCCAAAAAGTTCCAGGCGTATATTGCTGCGCGAATTACAACACTGCTGGAAGTTATACAACAAGTGCTCCAAGTTATGTAAATAATGTTGGAGAAACCTTCTCATACTCAAATTGGAATATGGAAAGAACTGGCGTTAATGGGGGAACTAGAAACTGGAATCAACCTGATTATTATGGATCGTATGAGACTTACCTACAGATAATTTCTGGTGGAAGTGGAAAGTGGAATGACTTAGGATCAACCAATTTAGGTTACATAGTTGAGTATGGTGGTTCAAGAGCAGCTAATGAATCATTAACTGGTGGCGGCTCTAGAACATCATCAATAACCTGGCATTGGTAATTCAAGGCTAGCGCAGATAGATTTCTAATCTGTAGATATATTTGTGTCCGAGAGGGGAGTTGAACCCCTAAGCCCTTACGGGCACTAACACCTCAAGCTAGCGCGTCTGCCAATTCCGCCACCCGGACCTGCTTGTATTTTAACGCAATCTCAATTCAAGGGAAATCACAGTTATATAGGAGAATAGCCTAATGAAGTTAAGTGCAGATCAGATCATTGAGTTAGAGAATGAGACGATCACCCTTTGCCAAGAGATGATTCGTATTCCCAGTGTTAATTACGGCGAGGGCCGCGGAGACGAAAAAGCGATGGCTGAGTATGTGGCTAGTAAATTAGCTGAGGTTGGAATTAAAAGTGAGTTAATTGAAACTGCGCCAAATCGGGTCAATGTTGTTGCAAAGATTGAAGGTAGTGATCAAAGTAGGCCAGGTTTAGTTTTGCATGGACATATTGATGTGGTACCGGCAAACGCTGATGATTGGTCGGTTGATCCATTTAGTGGTGAGATCAAAGATGGTTTTATTTGGGGACGTGGCGCAGTTGATATGAAGGATATGGATGCCATGATCTTGGCAACTGTAAGAATGTGGCAAAGAGTTGGTTATAAGCCACCAAGAAATATCTTGTTAGCGTTTTTTGCAGATGAAGAGGCGGGCTCTGATTATGGATCTCGTTGGTTGGTAAAAAATCGCCCTGAGTTATTTAATGGTTATAGCGAGGCGGTCTCTGAGGTTGGCGGCTTCTCATTAACTATCACCGGTGGACATCGTCTTTACTTGGTGGAGGCTGCGCAAAAAGGCATTAATTGGATGAAGCTGAGTGCAAAGGGCACAGCCGGACATGGATCATTTATTAATCCAGATAATGCAGTAACTAAGGTGGCGGATGCAGTTTCCCGTATTGGAAATTATGAGTGGCCGCAACTTGAAACTAAGACCAGTGGATTACTTTTTAGAAAAATTGCGCAGTTAACTGGCGATAAGTATGACCAAAAAAATGTTAAGCCACTGCTTAAGCACCTAGGGGGTGCGGTGAAGATGTTGGGAGCAACCATCTCAAATACCGCCAACCCAACCATGCTTGAGGCTGGCTATAAGGTGAATGTAATTCCGCAAAGTGCTAGCGCAGTTGTAGATGGCAGATTCCTGCCTGGGTATGAGGATCAACTGCAAGAAACAATTAAGAGATTAGCAGGGGATGATATTGAGGTTGAAATGATCACCCGAGATATTGCACTTGAGGTTGAATTTGCCGGTCCATTGGTAGATGCGATGTGTAAGGCGATTACTGGTGAGGATAAAGAGGGTATTCCAGTTCCATATTTAATGAGTGGTGGTACTGATAATAAGGCGTTAAGTGATTTAGGAATTATTGGTTACGGTTTCTCACCCCTTAGATTGCCGGAGAACTTAGATTTCTTTTCATTATTTCATGGCGTAGATGAGCGGGTGCCAATTGATGGACTTAAATTTGGTGTGCGAGTTTTATATGAGTTTTTAGATAATATTTAAATAGCAGATACTTCATTTAAAGCTTGTCTTACCTGCTCCGGAAGAGTTATCTGTTCAACTGTTAAAATTCCGCGCAGCTGCGCACCAGTACGGGCACCAATTAAGGCACTAGTTACACCGGGTGCATCCCTTACCCAGGAGAGTGCTACCTCAAGGGGTGAGTAACCAAGCATCTCTGCTGCCACACAAACTGACTCAACTATTTTCTTTGCTCGCTCAGATAGATATGGCTCAACAAAGTTAGCAAAGTGTGGGGATGCTCCTCTGGAATCAGATGGCACACCATCTCGATACTTACCAGTTAATACGCCACGACCAAGTGGTGACCAAGCTAGCAAACCTAGATTTAGCGAATTAGCAGCTGGAATTATCTCCTCTTCCACCTTACGATTTAATAATGAGTACTCATTTTGCGTGCTAGCGATTGCCGCTTTACCAAAGATTGGATTTTGCAATGTAGTAGCCCTTGCTAGTTGCCAACCGCTAAAGTTACAAACACTTACATACCTCACCTTGCCAGAGGTAGTTGCGTAATCGAGTGCGGAGAGGGTTTCCTCCAGCGGAGTATTTTGATCCCAACTATGAATCTGCCAAATATCAACATAATCAACATTTAATCTACTAAGTGAGCGATCTAAATCAGAGATTAATTCATTCCGAGAGTTATTTACCTGTCGAGTTCCATCCTTAAATGAGAGTCCAGCTTTTGTGGCGATAATTAGATCTTCACGTTTAATAAGTGTGCCAATAAATCCACCTAGTACTCGTTCGGCATCACCAGCACCATAAACTGCAGCGGTATCAACTAGATTGCCACCTGCCTGTACAAACTCTTGCAATTGTTGCGCAGCTTCATTCTCATCAGTATCTCGCCCCCAGGTCATAGTTCCCAGACCAAGTCGAGAGATCGATATGCCGCCCATTTTGCGTTGTTCCATGATCGGGAGGTTAGCAACAAGAGGGTAAAAAGATCGGTAACCTTGCCAAATGCCGATTATCTATCTATTGCGCCATGCCCAATCTGTGGCAAATACCAAAGGTATTTTGGCTGGTCAAGATGATTCTGTTGAGTTATCAAAGGCTGGTTTTAAGCAGGCAAAAGCATTAATTAGCTACTTATCAAGTATTAAATTTGCCAAGATCTACTCAAGTCCACTGACTCGTTGCCTGCAAACTATTGCTCCATTTATGCAAAGCAATCAAAAAATTGATTTTCAGATTAGCAAAGAGCTAATTGAGATGGATTATGGAATTTGGTCAGGAAAGCGGCTTTCGGTATTGAGTAAAGATCGCAAATGGAAGATTGTGCAGCAGAAACCATCCACCTTTACCTTTCCGCAAGGTGAGAGTTTTCGTCAGATGAGAAAGCGGGTCGACAACCTGTTAATTAAAATGAGCAAAGAGAAGGGGCCTATTTTGCTTGTTACCCATGGGGATATTATTAAAATGATGCTGGCATCATCCCTTGGAATGCCAATAGATCGCTTTCAAAGCTTTGTTGCTGAGCCTGCCTCACTGACTGTAATAAATCTTGAAAAAGCGGCGGCAACAATCTTGCAGAGCAATTATAGGATCGAAGGTGGTGCAATAAAAAGCTTTGCTGGTAATCAACTAGGTGGTGGTAACTCACTTACTAATTTGGCGAAGTGGTGGCGCTCGTAGATGCCTAGGATTATTTATCGTCATCAGCCTGCTACTAGATTTATTGTTAGTGCGATTGGTGATCCTGGTGAGCGTCAGTTTTTTATTCAGGTTAAATCTGCGGATGGCTTAAACTCTGTCACATTAGAAAAAAGCCAAGTTATCGGCTTAACACAGAGATTTGAGGAGTTAATAAAGGAGATCAGACGTGGGCAGCTAACTACTACCGAGGAATTAAATGCGCCGGTTGAAGTTGATGAGCAGCCAATGGAGTTACCAATTGATGAGGATTTTGAGGTTGGGGTTATTAGCATTACTTGGGAGAATGATTTAGCAATTATTAACATGCAGGCAGCTTCACAAGATGATGATCTGATATTAGATGATTTAGATTCAGGTCCTGATCTACTTATCGCTACCTTAAGGTTAAATCAGGTAAAAGGGTTTTGTGAACGAGCAAGGTTAATTGTCGCTGCCGGCCGACCGGCATGCCCATTTTGTGCGCTGCCGATTGACCCAGCTGGCCACCTGTGTCCGCGAGCAAATGGTTACCGCCGATGAAAACTGCAATTGATTTAATATCTAACGGAAATCTCTTAGTAATCGGTCGGTTAGTTGATGCCTCAAATGCCACACTGCTTGCTCATGTAGAAGATAGCGATCCAAAATTTCAAGTAATTTATAAACCAATTGCGGGGGAGCGCCCGCTTTGGGATTTTCCAGATGGCGATCTTGCAAGCAGAGAGTATGCGGCATATTTATTAAGTAACTTAGCTGGTTTTGATCTAGTGCCATTAACACTTCTTCGAGAGGGTCCATTTGGATTTGGCATGGTGCAGCAGTGGATTGATATTGATGAGAGTGTTGATGTGGTTGAGTTTGGCCAAAGTGATAACGAGCAACTTCGTAAGCTAGCCTTATTTGATGCGATTATTAACAATACCGATCGCAAATTTGGACATCTGTTAATTGACAGTACTGGAGTGTTAAAAGGTTGTGACCATGGAGTTTGCTTTCACGCAGAGGATAAGTTGCGCACTGTGATCTGGCAGTTTGCTGGGCAGCCATTTAATAAGAAAGAGATCGATTTGTTAAAAAATGTAGCTGATATTGATCTAACAAAGATCTTTGCTAAGTATTTAACTGAGGATGAGGTGCAAGCACTGCGAGGCAGGGTTGAGATTCTGCAAGCTGAGGCAATCTTTCCACTTCCTAGCACCGCCTGGCCAGCTGTGCCATGGCCACCGGTCTAGGAGATAATTAAGTATGAATAGTTGGCCCAAGGTTTATCTTCCCCCGCTTGAGGGTATTGAATATCCATCTCTTAAATTAGTTGATAGTAATAAGGGATTAGTTGAGTTAGATAATGGCAGTAATTTTGCTATCTATGTTTGCGGCATTACGCCATATGATGCAACACATCTAGGACATGCTGCAACATATTTAGCATTTGATCTAATTAATCGTTATAAAATACTTTCTGGTTCAACTGTTAATTTTGTTGAAAATATAACTGATATAGATGACCCACTCCTTGAGCGAGCAAAGCGGGATAACCAAGGCTGGCAAGATTTGGCGAGTAAGCAGATTGATCTATTTAGCTCAGATATGTCAGCACTTCGGGTATTGCCGCCAGATTCCTTTATTAAGGTAACTGATTCACTTGCTTTGATTGAAGATTTTATTAGTAGATTAGATAAAGCAGGTTATCTCTATAAATTAGATAGCGATTACTATTTCTCGGTGGGTAAGTTTCTAGATCAAATGCGCATGCCAATTGAGCAAGCGATAGAAATTTTTGCCGAGCGTGGTGGGGATCCAAAGCGAGCGGGCAAGCAGCACCAGTTAGATCCAGTTATTTGGATTGGAAACCGTGATGGTGAGCCAGGATGGGCGAGCAGCTATGGTTTTGGTAGGCCTGGTTGGCATGTTGAGTGCACCGCTATTGCCTGCAACTATCTAGATAAATCAGGTAGTAATCCAATAATTGATCTACAAGGTGGGGGCTCGGATTTAGCTTTCCCACACCATTTTATGTCTGCGCAGATTGTTAAGGCTGCCTACGGTAGAGATTTTGCAAAGTACTTTGTTCATGCCGCCATGATTGGTTTAGCTGGTGAAAAAATGAGTAAATCAAAGGGAAATTTAGTTTTTGTTTCTAAGTTATTAACGCAGCAGGTTGATCCGATGGTGATTAGGTGGGCTCTACTTTCTGGTCATTATCAACAAGATCGCCAGTGGAGTGATAATTTATTAGCAGTTGCAAATGATCAGGTTACTGCGATTCGTTCAGCACTTGCTCGAAGTGAGGTTGCCCAAAGCGAGCAACTAATAAAAGATCTAGCAAGTGATATTTCAAACAATCTTGATACACCAGCGGCATTAGCAAGATTGATCAAATGGGCAAAGCAATCTGAGAGTAATCCCACTGTTAATCAAAGTGGCCTTGTTTCTCGAACAATTGACGCATTATTAGGATTGGCGCTATAGCTTTTAGAGTTTGTAAGGTTGTGATTGCGGTAAACTAGGCCAAATGAACTCACTTCGCTCTGCCCTTTCAAATCGGGTAGTAATCGCCGATGGCGCAATGGGAACGATGCTGCAGGCTCAAAATCCCACCTTGGCAGATTTTCAAAATCATGAGGGTTGTAATGAAATTTTAAATGTTACCCGCCCAGACATTGTTAAAGCAGTTCACGCTCAGTACTTAGATGCTGGAGTAGATGCAATTGAGACTAATACCTTTGGTGCAAACTTTGGCAATTTAGCTGAGTATGGAATTGAAGATCGTATTTATGAATTAGCTTTTGCTGGAGCACAGATTGCCCGTCAGGTTGCAGATCAATATACAACCGATAAGCAACCTCGTTGGGTTTTAGGCTCACTTGGGCCGGGCACAAAATTGCCAACACTTGGACATACAACATATGAATTATTGAAACAAGCTTATGAAACTGCTGCTACTGGTTTGATTGAAGGTGGTAGTGATGCATTATTAATTGAGACAACCCAGGATCTGCTGCAGGCAAGGGCAGCGGTTAATGGCAGCCGGGATGCGATTACTAAATCTAAGAAAGATATTATTTTAATTGCTCAAGTTACAGTTGAAACAACTGGCACGATGTTGATGGGCTCTGAGATTGGCGCCGCTCTTAACGCACTTGAGCCACTTGGTATTGATCTAATTGGTCTTAATTGCGCAACTGGTCCAGCTGAGATGAGTGAGCATCTTCGAGTGCTAAGTAATGGTTCAACAGTTGGTATTTCAGTTATGCCAAATGCTGGCCTGCCAGTTCTAGGAGAAAATGGTGCACATTACCCACTCTCACCAGTAGAGCTTGCTAAATCACTTAAACAATTTGTTACTGATTACAAAGTTAATTTAGTAGGTGGTTGTTGTGGAACTACTCCAGAGCATATGAGTGAGGTGGTTAAACTATTACAGGGAACAAAATTGGCACAACGTGAGGTAGCAAGAGAGATCGGTGCTTCCTCACTTTATCAATTTGTCCCATTTAGACAACAAAATACCTATCTTTCAATTGGTGAGCGAACCAATGCAAATGGTTCACGTGCCTTTAGGGATGCACTGCTTGCTGAGGATTGGCAGGGTTGTGTTGAGATCGCTCGAGATCAAATTCGAGATGGTGCACATATGTTAGATCTTTCAGTTGATTATGTTGGACGTGATGGTGTGGCGGATATGAAGGAGTTAGCCTTTAGATTTGCAACCACCTCAACCCTGCCAATTGTTTTAGATTCCACTGAACCAGCAGTTCTTGAGGCTGGATTAAAACAATTAGGTGGCCGAAGTGTTATCAACTCAGTTAATTACGAAGATGGTGATGGTCCTACCTCTCGATTTGTAAGAATAATGCCATTAGTTACCGAGCATGGGGCAGCGGTTATTGCTTTAACAATTGATGAAGATGGTCAGGCCAGAGATGAGAAGTGGAAGTTAAAGGTTGCTAGAAGATTAATCAATGATCTGACAAAAAACTGGGGGATGAGGGTTGATGACATAATTATTGATTGCCTAACATTTCCAATTGCAACTGGGCAGGAGGAGACCAGGCGAGATGGTATTGAAACTTTAAATGCAATCAAGGCACTAAAGGAAGAGTTTCCAAATGTGCAAACCACGTTGGGAGTTAGCAATGTTTCCTTTGGTTTAAATCCCGCAGCACGGATTGTTTTAAACTCAGTATTTTTGGCAGAGGCGGTTAAGAATGGTCTTGATTCAGCGATAGTTCATCCCTCTAAAATCACCCCGATTATTCGCATACCAGCTGAGCAGTTAGAGGTGGCACTTGATTTAGTTTATGACCGACGAGTCAGAGATGCACAAGGAGAAGTTACTTATGATCCGCTAACTAAGTTTTTGCAGTTATTTGAAAATGTTGAGGTGACATCAACAAAGGAGAGTAGAGCAGCTGAGCTTGCTGCACTGCCACTTGAGGAGCGGTTGCAGCGACGGATTATTGATGGTGAGAAGGTTGGATTATCTGATGATCTGCAGGTAGCACTTGACTCTGGTATGCCAGCGCTAGCAATTATTAATGATCATCTACTTTCTGGCATGAAAACTGTTGGTGAGTTATTTGGTAAGGGACAGATGCAACTACCCTTTGTTCTGCAATCAGCTGAGGTAATGAAGAGTGCTGTTGCATATCTTGAGCCATTTGTTGAAAAAACCGATGATGCAGGTCGTGGAAAGATTTTACTTGCCACCGTAAAAGGTGATGTGCATGATATTGGTAAGAATTTAGTCGATATTATTTTGTCTAATAATGGTTACGAGACGGTAAATATTGGAATTAAGCAGACTGTAAATCAAATTATCGATGCTGCAACTGAAAACAATGTTGATGTGATTGGCATGTCAGGTTTGCTGGTTAAATCAACTGTAATTATGAGGGAGAATTTGCAAGAGTTAGATTCCCGCGGTTTAGCCCAAAAATGGCCGGTAGTCCTGGGTGGAGCTGCACTTACTAGATCTTATGTTGAGCAAGATTTAAGTGAGCAATTTCCGGGAACTGTGAGATATGCAAAGGATGCATTTGAGGGCTTAAAGCTTATGGATACCTTGATGGGAATTAAGCGCGGAGTAGCTGGTGCGCAGCTACCACCGCTTAAACCACGCAGAACTGCAAAGACAGAAAAAAGTGGTCCAGATGAGATTGATACCAAACGAAGTGATGTCGCAGCAAATAATCCGCTTCCTACTCCACCATTTTTTGGTTCCAGGGTTGTTAAAGGTATAGCACTTGCAGATTACGTTCACATGTTAGATGAGCGGGCATTATTTCTTGGCCAATGGGGACTTAAGGGTAAAGATTTTGAAGAGATGGCGATCGATCAGGGACGGCCGCAACTTCGTTCCCTATTAAATGATGTGCAATCAAATGGTTGGCTTAGTGCTGCAGTTGTCTATGGCTACTTTCCTTGTTACAGCGAAGGAAATGATTTAGTAGTTGTTCACCATGAGGGTGAGGATAAAGGTAAAGAGCGAGTTAGATTTACCTTCCCAAGACAGAGTAGAGATCGCAGATTATGTCTCTCTGATTTCTTCCGCAGTAAAGATAGTGGTCAGTTAGATGTGGTTAGTTTTCAATTTGTAACAATGGGTCAATCAATCAGCGATGCTATTAGTAAGCTATTTAATGCAAATCTATACCGTGAGTATTTAGAGTTACATGGCTTATCGGTTCAATTAACTGAATCACTTACCGAGCATTGGCATGCAAGAACTAGGCAGGAGCTTGGAATTGATAAGGATGACTCAAAGGATTTAAAGGAAATCTTTGATCAGGGCTATCAAGGCTCTCGTTACTCATTTGGTTATCCAGCATGTCCTGATTTAGAGCAACAGGTGCAGATCAGTGAATTACTAGATCCAGCGCGAATCGGTGTTTCATTATCTGAGGAGTTTCAATTACATCCTGAGCAATCAACCTCATCAATTGTTCTACACCACCCAGAAGCAAAATACTTCAACGCATCATGAGTGCAATCTTGTTTGATATGGATGGCACGTTAATTGATTCTGAACCACTTTGGCTACAGGCAGAGATTGAGGTAATGGCTGCGGTAGGTTGTAAATGGGATGCGCAGGATCAAATTAATTGTTTGGGTGGCCCACTTGAGCGAACTGAGAAGTATATGCAAGAGCGAAGCAATCACATTAAACCTTATGGATACTTTGGTGAGCAGTTATTTGCCGTAATGGAGGAGAAGCTCTCTAATCATTTAGAGTTAATTCCAAACGCATTGGAGTTGTTAGCGCAGTGTAAAAATGCAAATATTAAGGTCGCTTTAGTAACTGCAAGTAGTCGCAGATTGATGCAAGCAGCGCTAACTTGTTTTCCAGATGAAACCTTTGCGGCTGTGGTATCAAGAGATGATGTTGAGATTACAAAACCTGATCCGTCCCCCTACCTGCTTGCAGCAAAGCTAATCGGTGTAGATATTAGGAGTTGTTTAGTATTTGAGGACTCGATCACGGGTGCGCAATCGGGATTGCGATCTGGTGCGCAGGTGATTGGTATTCCACACCTTATAGAGATGCCAGATGACCCAAATTTAAGAGTAGTTAAATCACTTTCTGATATTGATCTACCTAAGTTATTTGATTGGTATCCATTTTTAGATGCTGAGGTAGGTGCAAAGTGATTGATCGCAATTTAAAGTATGGTGATCGGGTTCAATTAACTGATGCTAAAGGCAAGTTTTATTCAATTACCCTAACAAAAGGTGCTGAGTGGCATACCCATAAGGGCATGCTTAAGCATGATGAGTTGGTTGGATTACCTGAGGGTTCAATTGTGGCAACAAATGGTGAATTAAAGTTTCAAGCTTTTCGACCACTGCTTGCAGATTATGTTCTTTCAATGCCCAGGGGAGCGACAATTATCTATCCAAAGGATGCTGCGATGATTCTTGGTGTTGCAGATATTGGGCCAAATATGCGAGTACTAGAGGCTGGAGTTGGCTCTGGTGCACTGAGTATCGCTATCTTGCGAGCGATAGGTAGTGATGGCTATCTGCATTCAGTTGAGATCAGAGATGATTTTGCAAAGATCTCAGAAGATAATGTTACAAATTACTTTGTTGGTAAGCCAAAGAATTGGCAGTTAACAGTTAGTGCTTTACAGGATCAAAAATTTGATGCCGATTACGACCGTGTTATCTTAGACATGCTCTCACCTTGGGAGTGTGTTGAAACTGCATCGGCTGCATTAGTCCCTGGTGGAGTTTTATTAGCTTACGTTGCAACTACCACTCAATTATCAAAGATTGCTGAAGCTATTAAGGATTGCGGTAATTTTACCGAGCCAGAGTCTTCAGAGACAATTGTTCGAGGTTGGCACCATGAAGGTTTAGCGGTTAGGCCACAACATAGAATGATTGGTCATACTGGATTTTTAGTATTTGCCAGGAGAATGGCACCTGGTGTGCCAGTATTACAAAGACGTAGACGACCTTCTAAAGGCTCTTACGGAGTTGTTGAGTAATTAACTAACTTTTATTAAATCAACAACAAAGACAAGCGTTTCATTTGGTCCAATTGCACCACCTGCACCTGTTGCGCCATAACCAAGATCAGGTGGGATAACTAGTAGGCGACGACCGCCCTCTTTCATGCCAGGAATTCCTTGTTGCCAACCAGCTATAACTCCACTTAATGGAAATGTCGCAGATCGTCCAGAATCCCATGATGACTCCACAATCGCTTTAGTACTCCAAGCCATTAATGTGTAATGAACCTCAAGAGTTGAGGTAGCAACCGCCTCTTTACCACTTCCTACGATTACATCCTGTTTTTGTAGAGTTGTTGGCGCAGCACCGGTTGGAGCTGCAATATTTGGTTTTGCTCCCTTGTCTCCAGTTACGGCAGGAAGGGAGGATGAACTGGCTTGGCCTTGATTGGTCATACTCTCTACACCTCCATCGGTTGAACAGGCTGTCAGGATAAGAATTGGCAGTATCGCGAGGGTTAATTTTTGAATTTTTCGCACAACCAATCTTAGCAAAGATTTTAGTAATCGCTAACCTAAGGGGGTGAGCGACCAAAAAACTGAGCGATTAATCAACCTAACTCTGGCACTTTTAGCAACCAAGCGATATCTGACCAAGAGTGAGATATTTAGAGTAGTTGCTGGATATAGCGGATCAGCTGAGACTATGGAACGAATGTTTGAACGTGACAAAGATGAATTAAGAAGTATGGGTATTGAGATTGAGGTTAAGGGGCTTGACCCATTATTTGAGGATGATCAAGGTTACTTAATAAGAAGTGAATCCTTTCAATTACAAGGTAATGAATTTAGTAAGGAGGAGCTGCTTTATTTAACGATGGCAGCAAATCTTTGGCATGACTCAGCATTGCAAAATGATTCCAAGGCAGCTCTGCTTAAAATTCAATCCTTAAGTGGGCCGATCGGAAGCGATGAGATAAATACGCCAGCAATCAGAGATAATCAAAGCTCACAGGTACTCTCGATTGCATTTAATGCGGTGGATAAGCAACAAAAACTGATTTTTCAATATAAAGAGCGGCCAAGAGAGGTTGAGCCATACGGCCTTTATACCCGAGATGGCTTTTGGTATTTAGTTGCCCACGAAGATCGTTCAGTTAAATCTTTCAAACTACTACGTATTGAGGGAGCATTAACAGTAGTTGGAAAAGTAGGTGGATTTAAGAAGCCATCTGATTTTGATTTAGCAGCATTTCTAAAGCACTCTCAAAATGAAGAGATTACTGTTGCCCATCTTCATGTTAGAAAAGAGCAGGCATTTGCGCTACGAAGTAAGTATGCAACTGTTGAGATTGATGATGAGTGGGACCTGATGGAGGTTGAGTACAATTTTGAACAGGAGATAATTGAGACAGTTCTCTGGCATGGCTTAAATGTTGTAGTAGTTAAGCCAGAAAATCTACAAAAGCAGATAATCTCTAAGATTAAAGAGCTAGCTAATGGTTGATACCGCCGCCACCCGCGCCCTTCGCACAATGGATCTGATTCCATATATTTTAGAAAATCCAGGTATTTCTATTAGGGAGTTGGCAAAACAATTTAATGTTACTGAAAAACAGTTGGAGATTGATCTACAGCTTGTCTTTATGTGTGGCCTACCGGGCTATACGCCATATGAATTAATTGATTTAGTTTTTGAAGATGGGGTAGTTTCAATAATTGATCCGCAAGTTTTAAATCGTCCTAGAAAATTTGCCAAGAGTGAGTTGGTGGTAATCACATTGGGCTTACAAATTCTGATGGAGCTAAATCGCTCTAACACTGAGCGGCTAGGTAAGCTTTCAGTATTAGCGGAAAAGATTACTAAATTAGGTAGCAGTAGCTCAGTTATCTTTTCACCCACCGGCAGTGAATCACCATATCTTGAGATAATTACACAAGCCATATCACAAGGAAAACGAATTAACCTTACCTATCACTCACTTATAAAAGATGCGATAACAGAGCGTGAAGTTTTGCCGCATAACCTATATTTTATGAATGGTAACTTATATTTATCTGCGCTTGATCTATCCATAAACTCTGATCGGGTATTTAAGGTTGATCTTATAAAGAAGTGCTTACTA
The DNA here is from genome assembly GCA_000378865.1 of actinobacterium SCGC AAA278-I18. GTDB lineage: Bacteria > Actinomycetota > Actinomycetes > Nanopelagicales > Nanopelagicaceae > Nanopelagicus. The sequence continues at coordinate 65,802 of KB900413.1, forward strand.
GGCGAGGTTGCTAGCAAAGAGGCTATTGGTAGTGAGAGTAAATCATTTGATATTGTTTTGCAGGTTAAAAAATCTCATCGAAACTTTATCGAGCGAAACTCCTCAATCATTTCTGCAACTGAAGAGATGTCAGATCACTTTATGGTCCATATTCAGATGAGTAATTTAGAGTGGCTAAAGCGAAGCATTCTAAGTAATGCCCCAGGAATTAAGGTGGTATCGCCAACCACATTAGTAGGTGAGGTAAGGCAGTTAGCCACCTCACTACTAGCCTCATATCAGGCTACAAAAGCAATTTAGGGTAGGATTTTGGCATGAATTCACTTCGCCCATGGCACCTATTAGTTTTAGCATTAGTTTTCATCGTTATATTTGGATCCAAGCGATTACCAGATTCCGCTAGATCGCTAGGCAGATCATTACGTATCTTCAAGAGTGAAATTAATGAGATGAAAAATGATGACTCTGCAGGGGATAAAAAATCAGATCCAAGCTCTGATAAGTAATCTCCATGAGTAAGCGCCGTGGCGACAAGATGCCACTGCTTGATCACATGCGTGAGTTCCGTGATCGGTTAATCAAATCAAGTATTGCTGTTGCACTCGGTGCAGTTATAGGCTGGATCTTCTATCAAAAAATCATTCGCCTACTTACATTACCATTTTGTGATCTAGGAAGTTCTGCAACAGTAGTTGAAGGAAAGTGTGGAGATCTATATGTAAATGGCATTTTAGGACCATTTAATTTGCAGGTAAAAATCGCACTTCTATCCGGAATAATCCTTGCAGCCCCAGTTTGGATCTATCAGTTGTGGGCTTTTGTAACGCCAGCTTTGCATAAGAAAGAGCGGCGAATAACTTTGGTTTTTGCTGCTATTGCAACACCACTTTTTGCTACCGGTGCTTATCTTGCATACCTGATTCTGCCTCATGCAGTTGATGTCCTGCTTGGCTTTACTCCGAATAATCTGGGAAATCTTGTTAGATTTGATGAGTACTTAGATTTTGTACTCCGGCTTATCTTAATATTTGGTATTGCATTTGTGCTGCCATTGTTTTTAGTTGCACTTAATTTATTGGGTGTTCTATCAGGAAAAGCAATCTTAAAGCCGTGGCGCCTAGCCATATTTCTATGCTTCCTCTTTACCGCAGCCTTTACACCAACGCCAGATCCAATCACAATGACACTTCTTGCAATCCCACTTTGCCTTCTCTACTTTTTAAGTGGTTTATTCGCATTACTAGTTGATAAAAGACGTAAGAAAGAGGGTAGTACGGTGATTGGTGCCACCTCAATAAGCAAGCCTGAAGAGATCTAAATGTGGCTTGTAGTTACTAATTCCAGCTCTGGCAAAGGCAAAGCAACTCTGTTAGCAAATGAGTTTGTTGCTCTGCTAGCGGAAAAAAACTATGAGTATAAGTTAATAAATGAGTCAACATTTGAAAAAACATCTGAGTATCTAAAGAGTGATATAGCAAGTGGTAAGTACACAAAATTAGTTGCTGTTGGGGGAGATGGCTTAGTCAACCTGTGCCTACAATTTGTTGCCCAAAAAAATATTACCCTTGGCGTAATACCAGCTGGGACTGGTAATGATTTTGCTAGGGCTGTGGGTGTTAATGGTAAATCTACAAAACAGATCTTTGATCTAGTCACTACCCAGCAACCAATTAAGTTAGATTTAGGCAAAATAACTAGTAGCAGTGGCGTGCGATGGTATGTGCAGGTTTTAAGTACTGGCTTTGATGCAGTAGTTAACTCATTGGCAAATAAGATCTCCTGGCCAAGGGGTAAGTCCAAATACACAATTGCAACCATATTGATCATCTCAAGATTTAAACCGATAAGTTATGAGATCGAGATTGATGGCAAAAAAATGGATCAAAAAGCAATGCTGCTTTCGATTGGTAATGGCGAAAGTTATGGTGGGGGAATGCGAATATGCCCTGGTGCCTCAAACACCGATGGCCTACTTGATGTATTACTAGTTCGCCCAGTTAGCAGGATGGTTTTACTAACTATTTTTCCTAAAGTCTTCAAGGGAAATCATATTCCTCATCCAAAGATTGACACCTATAAAGCTAAGGTTATAAAAATATCAGCTGACACCGCCTGTTATGCCGATGGTGAGCGAGTTAGTGATTTACCAATTGAGGTAATCAATGTGGCAAATGCGTTAAATACCTGGCTAATGCCATGACTTTAACCCCATCTCAAAACTATGCCAGAGCAAAACTAGTTGGAAAATTTCCTAAAACACGTAAATTCGCAGAAGGTTTTCCCTTTGAGCTAGATCAGTTTCAAATTGATGCCTGCCACGCTATCGAAAGTGGTAAGGGCGTATTAGTTGCAGCTCCAACGGGAGCAGGTAAAACAATTGTTGGCGAGTTTGCAGTTGATTTAGTTATTAACTCCAGCGGAAAGTGCTTCTACACCACACCAATTAAAGCTTTATCAAATCAAAAATTTGCCGAGTTGACTGAAAAGTATGGTGAGTCAAAGGTTGGATTATTGACGGGGGACACCTCAATCAACTCTGAGGCGCAAATTGTGGTTATGACTACTGAGATATTGCGAAATATGATCTATGCCAACTCCACAACTATTGATGAACTTAAATATGTAGTGATGGATGAGGTGCATTACCTAGCAGATAAGTTTAGGGGTGCAGTTTGGGAGGAGATTTTAATTCACCTCTCAGAGGCGGTTCAGATTATCTCCCTCTCTGCCACCGTCTCTAATGCTGAGGAGTTTGGTGAGTGGCTACAAACTGTTAGAGGAGATACTGAGGTAATTGTTAGTGAGATTCGGCCAGTTCCGCTTTATCAACATGTTTTATTTGGTAACAGATTACTTGATTTATTTGGCGATGATCAGAAGTTAAATCCGGAGTTAACTAGATTAGAGCGAGACTCATATCGGCAGGTGCGTGGTAATTGGAAAAATAAATCTAAAGGACCAAAACCATTATCTAGATCTGAGATAGTTGAAAAGCTAGAGCGAGAGAGTTTACTACCGGCGATTACCTTTATTTTCTCTAGAAATAATTGTGATGCTGCAGTTCGCCAATGCTTAACAGCTGGTCTTCGATTAACCAATACCCAAGAGCGAGCTGAGATTAGATCGGTAATTGCACGGAACATGAAAAATTTAGCGCAGGAGGATTTAGTCGTGCTGGGTTATTACGAGTGGGCTGATGCATTAGAGCGGGGAATTGCGGCCCACCACGCCGGATTATTACCAGCTTTTAAGGTAACGGTGGAGGAGTTATTTCAACGTGGATTAGTAAAGGCTGTCTTTGCCACTGAGACACTAGCTCTTGGAATTAATATGCCAGCTCGCACAGTTGTTTTAGAGAAGTTAAGTAAGTGGAATGGTGAGGGACATGTGGCAGTTTCCCCTGGTGAGTACACCCAATTAACTGGTAGAGCTGGCCGGCGTGGTATTGATATTGAAGGTAATGCAGTAATTCTTTGGGGAAATGATTTAGATTCCACTTCAGTTGGCGGCCTTGCTTCAACTAGAACATACCCACTTAAAAGTTCATTTAAGCCAACATATAACATGAGCATTAACTTGATCTCCCAATTTGGATCAGAGCGTGCCCGCACCTCACTTGAGTCATCCCTCGCGCAATTTCAAGCAGATAAAGCTGTTGTGGGGCTTGCAAAACAGATTCGCAAAAATGAGGGCGCACGCAATCTTTTATTCACCGAGGCAAAGTGTCACTTAGGTGATTTTATGCAGTACGCCCAATTACGCAGTCAAATAAAAAAGTTAGAAAGTGATGGCAAGCGCAGCAAGCGCAAGCGAGTTGAAATTGAGGATGAGATCGCAGCAATAAGAAAACAAATAAAGAATCATCCTGCTCATGGCTGTAGTGATCGAGAGAGCCATTCAAGAGTTGCAGAACGAGCGTTGCGACTGCAGCGAGAAATTGATGGCCTAACAGAGCGAATTAACACCAGAACAAATGTGATTGCAAAGCGATTTGATCGGATCAAGGTAGTGCTAGATAAGTTTGGCTATATACATGAGGATGCGATTGCTAAATCTGGAAAGATGTTGGCAAAGATATATGGTGAAACTGATCTATTAATTGCAGAAGCAATCCAATCTGAGGTATTTACCCCACTTTCACCCGCTGATTTAGTATCGGTTATCTCAAGCTGTATTTATGAGTCTAGAAATGAAGAGGCGGCAAAGATTCCAAGGGGTGATGTGCAGGTAGCACTTGCTGCAATATCTAAAATCTATGGAAAAATCCATGAAGCTGAATCAGATTTAAATTTGGAGCCAATGCGAGCTCCAGACTTTGGTTTCTGTTGGGCCTCCCATAGGTGGGCAAGTGGCCACTCCTTAACCTCAATTTTAAAGGGAAGTGAGTTAACAGTTGGAGATTTTGTTAGATCAATGAAGCAAATAATTGATCTACTGCGCCAATTAAGAGGGGCAGCCCCACAATTGCAAACAGTTATCGATTTGGCGTTAACAAAAATTGATCGGGGTGTAATTGCATATGCCGGAGCTGCGTTATGACATTAATGTTGTTAGATAGTGCCTCCCTTTGGTATCGAGCATATTTTGGTATGCCAGATACTTTGGTATCACCTGCTGGTATGCCAGTAAATGCAATTCGTGGCTATTTAGATATGACCTCACGGCTACTTGTTAAATATCAACCAAATCGATTGGTTGCATGCCTAGAAGGTGATTGGCGCCCTTCCTGGCGGGTTGAGTTATTTGCTGATTATAAATTAAATAGAGTTGATGAAAGCGGGGATGAAGAGGAGCCAGATACTTTAGGCCCACAGATTCCTATCTTGCTAGATGTATTAGATGCACTTGGGATTCCACTACTTGGCGTTGATGATTATGAGGCAGATGATTTAATGGCAACCTTTGCTGTTAAACAACCTGGTCCAGTTCGAATTGTTACCGGTGATCGTGATCTTTTTCAGTTAGCAGATGATGAACGTGATGTGAAGATTGTTTACTTAGCTAAGGGAATCTCCAATCATGATTTAGTAGATCGCACTTGGATTAAAGAGCGATATGAGATACCAGGTGATCGCTACGCACTCTTTGCCATGATTAGGGGAGATGCTTCAGATGGTCTGCCTGGAATTAGAGGAATTGGCGAAAAAGGAGCGGCAACAATTGCTAACACATTCTCATCACTTGCTGAGGTAATGAAGGCGGCTGCCGCAGGTGATGAACGGCTAACTCCTAATTTGCGTAAGAAGCTTTTAGAGAGTGCAGATTACGCTGCGATTGCGCCAAAGTTAGTTGGTTGCGCACTTGATGTAGCAATTCCAGAGATGGATATCGCACTTCCTAAAAAACCTAAATCACTTGCAAAGATTGAAAAATTAAAGTCAGAGTATGGATTAGGTGCCAGTATTGATCGCATAATAAGTGCGCTTAATTGGGTTTAATTATGAATTACTTACTTGCAATCATTTCAGGTGCTATTGCCTCTGCCGCATTCGCCCCACTCTCATTTTGGCCTGCACCATTTATAGCACTCTCACTTTGGTACTACCTGCTGCTTAGATCTAAATTAAGTTCACGTTTGTTAATTTCATACCTTTTTGGTTTGGGTTTGCTACTTCCAACACAGCAATGGACTGGGATATACGTCGGCAATACACCTTGGCTAGCACTTTGTTTTATGCAAGCGATATTTTTTATAGTACCTGCACTATTTGTCGATAAAGGTAGGAGATTTAATCAATTCACCTTTGCAACATCTTATGTATTAATTGAGTTGCTGCTGCGAACATCACCTTTTACCGGCTTTGGTTGGAGTCGAATTGGTTTTACTCAAATAGATAGTCCGTTATCACCGCTTTATGCCTCAGGTGGAGTTGTTTTGCTCACCTTCTTTATCGCCTGTATTAGTGCTGCAAGATCGCTCAGGAGTTTAGCTGCACTAATTACTATTGGATTTATCTTTACATTACTACCTGGAACAAATATTACAAATATAAAGATTAAGGTCGCACTAGTGCAAGGGGGAGTGGGCAAGTTAGGTCTTGATTTTAATTCCAAGCCACAAGAGGTATTTCTTCGCCACCTTAAACAGAGTTCTGATTCGATTAAAGCAGATCAGGTTGATTTAATTATTTGGCCAGAGAATGCTGTGGATGTGGATGTGAACTCGGTAAGTACTGTTAAGCAGAGCATCATTGCCCAATCAAAAGCGTTAAAGACACCAATTCTAATTGGTGGTGTAACAAAGTCGACAAAGGGCCTGAAAAATCAATCAATGCTTTTTAATCCGGAGATATCACAAACTTATACAAAACGTTATTTAACCCCATTTGGTGAGTATCTACCAATGAGATCAGTTGCAAGCAGATTTTCGCAATATGCAGATCAAGTAGATGATTTTGTTGGTGGGGAATCAGATACGGTTTTTAAAATTGGAAAAATAACTTTCCAAAGTTTAATCTGTTATGAGATTTTAGATGATGCATTGCGAGATGAGATTAAATCTGATTTTTTAGTAGTACAAACAAATAATGCAACCTTTGGCGATACTGCCCAACTTGATCAGGAGCTTAATATTGCAAGGGTGAGAGCTGCAGAGAGCGGTCGATATATTCCATATGTCTCAACCACTGGAGTAACCACTTTAATTGATAATAGGGGAAATATTATTAAGGATATACCTAAATTTGAATCCGCAACATTATTTGGTGAGATTGAGAAGGTAAATGGCAGTACCTTCACCCAAGTATTTGGTAAATACTTAGAGGCTATCGCTATTATTTGGCTACTAGTAATATTAGCATTACGTCGAAGGGGGAGTTGATGAGTTCAGTTTTGATAGTTATTCCTACCTATAATGAATCTGAGAGTATTAAAGCACTGCTTGCCCGGTTAGATAAGGTAAGAGTGTTAGTCGCAGATAAATATAAGATTGATATTTTAATTGTTGATGATAACTCACCTGATAAGACAGCAGATATTGTGCGCGGATTAAATCTTGCTAATTTGTCGATATTAAGTAGATCAGAAAAATCAGGGCTTGGGCCTGCATATCTAGCCGGCTTTACCCAAGGATTGCAAAAAGATTATCAATACTTTGTTGAGATGGATGCAGATCTAAGCCATCAACCTGAGCAGCTAATAGATTTGCTTAACGCTGCAAGTAGTAATGATCTAGTTATTGGCACCAGATGGATACCAGGGGGTTCGGTAGTAAATTGGCCGAAGCAGCGTCAGTTAATATCTAAAATGGGAACAAGTTATGCAGCCTTTGTATTAAATCTGCCATATAAGGATCTAACCTCTGGGTTTAGAGTATTTCCAAGACAATTACTTGAAAGAATTAACTTTTCCGAAATTGAAACTCGTGGTTATGGTTTTCAAATAGAGATGGCACTTAAATCGATAAAGCTTGGCTTTGGTATTAAACAGGTGCCAATTACCTTTGTGGAGCGGGAGAATGGGTACTCAAAGATGAGTTTTGCAATCATCTGGGAGGCTTGGTCGATGGTCAGTATTTGGGGTTTTAAGCGCTTAGTTAATCGCCGATAATCTACATTATGTAAAGTAGAAAAGATCTAGTTAGAGGCCAACTCCTCGATCGACAGACAGCTGCAGATTAGATTTCGATCCCCATAAACACCATCTATCCGCCCAACTGTTGGCAAATACTTACCTGCTCTACCAATTCCAACCTCTTGGCCATTTGGAAATGCTGCAATCTCTCTGGAGTATTTACGATCCCACTTCTCATTTAGTAAATCACCAATTGTGTGGGGTGCAAATCTAAGTGGTGATTGCTCGATACTTAGTAGCCCATCCTCAATCTGGGCAATCTCACCTCTAATACTCTCCATAGCAGCTAAGAAACGATCTAACTCCCGAATATCTTCAGATTCAGTTGGTTCAATCATCATTGTGCCAGCAACTGGAAAGCTCACCGTCGGCGCATGAAAACCAAGATCCATTAACCGTTTTGCGATGTCATCAACTGTAACGCCAGTATTTTTAGTTAATTCACGAATATCAATAATGCACTCATGTGCAATATGTCCATTTTGACCACGGTATAAAACTGGAAATAATCGGTCAATCTTCTTTGCTAAGTAATTAGCCGAAAGAATTGCCACCTCAGTTGCCCTACTTAAACCAGCACCACCCATCATCCGGATATACATCCAAGATATTGGCAATATTGATGCGCTACCAAATGGTGCGCTAGATACTGGACCAGGGCCAGTTTTAGGACCAGCTAACTCAGTTGCATCATGGTTTGGTAAAAATGGCGCTAAGTGTGCACGAGCGATTACTGGACCAACCCCTGGTCCCCCACCACCATGTGGAATACAAAATGTTTTATGCAAATTAAGATGTGAAACATCTGCGCCAAACTTTCCGGGCTTTGCCACACCAACTAATGCATTTAAATTAGCGCCATCAACATAAACCTGACCGCCGGCATCATGAATGAGCTCACAAATTTGTGAGATTGCCTCTTCAAATACACCATGTGTTGATGGATAAGTAACCATTAATGCCGCTAGATTCACTCGATAGGTTTCAATCTTTTCCTTTAAATCACTTAAGCTAACATTTCCAGCCTCATCACAGGCAATCACAATCACCTTCATGCCAGCCATAACCGCACTAGCTGCATTTGTGCCGTGAGCACTAGATGGAATTAAACAAATATCTCTATTTGCTTCTCCCCTACTATCTAAGTAATTCCTAATTGCTAGTAAGCCAGCAAACTCTCCTTGTGATCCAGCATTTGGCTGCAGTGAAACAGCGTCATAACCAGTTACTGAGATTAGCCAATCACTTAATGATTTTATTAACTCTAGGTAGCCTGCTGTTTGATCTGCGGGCGCAAATGGATGGATGGAGTTAAATTCTGGCCAGGTAACTGGAATCATCTCAGAGGTGGCATTTAACTTCATGGTGCAGGAGCCAAGTGGAATCATGGTTCGATCTAGTGCCAGGTCTCGGTCAGATAAAGATCTGATGTAGCGAAGCATGGCGGTCTCTGAGTGGTAGGTATTAAATAACGGGTGCGCTAAAAATGTAGATTTACGCTCAATCTTAGAGCTGGCAAGATTTACTGCACTATCTTTGAAACCAAATACCTTAATTAATGCCGCTAAGTCTGCTGGCTGGCATGTTTCATCAAAGGAGATGCTCACCTGATCAGGTGCAATTAAGCGCAGATTAAAACCAGCTAGTACTGCTTGTTTGGCAAACTCCCCTGCTTTATTACTTTTAATTAAAACGGTATCAAATATCTCATAATCATCAACAGTTAAACCAGCTTCTTTTGCGGCAGCTCTAAATGAGTAAGCCATACTCTGGATTTGTTTAGCAATTGCGGTAAGACCTGATGGACCATGCCACATCGCATAAAAGGCGGAGATAACTGCGAGCAATACTTGCGCGGTGCAGATATTAGAGGTTGCCTTATCCCGGCGAATATGTTGCTCTCTAGTTTGCAGCGCTAATCTAAATGCCAGATTGCCATGAGTATCAATTGATTGACCAACCAATCTACCCGGAAGAGAGCGCTCTAAACCATTTCGCACCGCCATAAAACCTGCATGTGGGCCACCAAAACCAACGGGTACACCAAAGCGTTGTGCTGAGCCAACTGCAATATCTGCGCCATACTCCCCGGGTGATTTAAAGAGGGTGAGTGCTAGCAAATCAGTATTTACAATAGCTAGTCCGCCAGCTGTCTGGATTTTTTCAACGAGTGCTGCAATATCTTTGACCCGACCAGTTGAATCTGGGTAAGCAATAATGCCGCCAAAAATTTCAGATGCAAACTTACTCGCAGCGTAATCACTTTCAATTACAGAGATCTTTAGTGGTTTTGCTCTGGTTTTAATAACCGCTTTCACCTGCGGATGTAAATTAATATCAATTACAAAAGCAGCATCATCACTGCCCTGCCAAACTCTTCTGGCAAGTGTCATTGCCTCAGCTGCAGCGGTTGCCTCATCTAACATAGATGCGTTAGCAATTGCCAATCCAGTCAAATCAGTTACCGCCGTTTGAAAGGCAAAGATCGCCTCTAACCTACCCTGACTAATCTCTGGTTGATATGGCGTGTATGCGGTATACCAGCCGGGATTTTCCAATACATTTCTTAAAATAACTGCTGGCGTAATTGTTCCGTAGTAACCAGTTCCAATTAAAGATTTCATCACCTTGTTTTTCTTAGCAATTTCTTGGACCTCAGTAAGGGCTGCAACCTCTGAGATACCAGCTGGCAGTGATTTCTCTATTTCACCTTTAATATGAATATTTTGCGGCACCACCGCTTTAATAAAAGAATCTAAATCCTTATATCCCAACTCAAGCAGCATGGATTGGATCTGGTATTGATTAGGACCGATATGACGATCGCTAAAATCAACGCGGTGCGACATTACATCCCCAATCGGTTATAGCGGGAGGCAATGGTAATTATTTTAGGCGCCTTTTAGTTTTCTACGTTGGGCTAACTCATCGTTAGATTGGCCACTAATAAGTGTGCCGTCATTAATATTCTCACCCTGCAGCGTGGCGAGAGAGCCCTCAACCTCACTCCAGACCTTTCCAATGGCGATACCAAAGACACCTTGGCCACCTTGCAGTAGGTCAACAATCTCATCTGGACTGGTGCACTCATAGATTGATGCGCCATCACTCATTAAGGTAATGCTCTCTAGATCTTTAACACCCTCAGCACGTAGGTGCTCAACAGCGGTGCGAATATTTTGCAGTGAGACTCCAGTATCAAGCAGGCGTTTTACAATCTTTAAAACTAAAATATCGCGAAAGCCATATAGACGTTGTGAACCAGAACCGGCTGCTCCCCTAACACCTGGCTCAACTAAGCCAGTACGTGCCCAGTAATCCAATTGACGGTATGAGATGCCAGCTGCAACACAAGCGGTTGCACCGCGATAACCGATCTCAGTAGAGCTACTCATGGGGACTCAATTCTATGGGGAGGTGATAATTGTAGAATAGGCGTAGCGAAAATGGGCATACGACACGAAAAGCTTTAACCCAAGGTTTAGGGTTGGACTTATCCAAGGAAATCTTCTGGATTAATCTGATCTAAGAACTCCTTAAACCGCTCAACCTCATCCTCTGCCTGATCTGGGATCTCAATACCAGCCTCCTCGAGTAATGCCTCACTAGCCAAAATTGGAGCACCCATCCGAAGAGCTAATGCGATCGCATCACTTGGCCGGGCGGAGATAGTTGGACCATCTTTAAATATTAATTCGGCATAAAAGATGCCATCCTTTAACTCAGTTAGATGGACCGTATTTAACGTTGCTCCTAATTGGCCAAGTACATCCTTAAATAGATCATGGGTTAATGGCCGAGGTGGTGCTACCTCTTGTTGGGCAAAGGCGATTGCAGTTGCCTCCACCGCACCTAACCAGATTGGCAAATATCGAAGACCATCTGACTCTTTTAATAGGACGATTGGTTGATTGGAGGGCATTTCAACTCGCACGCCCATCACCTCAACTGGGTGAAATTTGCTCATTAAAGTAGTAAAACTATTTATTACTTAGCGCGGTGCAGACCAGCACGTACTAATGAAGCATGCAATCTAATTGATAAGGATGCTAACTCGCGTTCAACCTCTTCTGCCCGAGCCTTTGCATCAGATCCTTTTTGGCGAAGCAGTGGAGTTGTTACCTGCTCAACTAAACCAATCTCTCGATCTGCGGCAGTCTTAAATGCACGAAGGTGGCGAG
>KB900414.1 GCA_000378865.1 actinobacterium SCGC AAA278-I18
TTTTTGCAAAAGTCTCTGCTCCAGATGCCGACAATCTGGCAATTAATGTGTAAATCAAGATCGCAAGCACCAAGACACCAGGGACGGCAAGGAGTGAAATAACCCATTTCCTGATTCGGGAGTACGTGGTTTTTCTAAAGAGAATTAAGAGCGTTCCAGTAATCGCATAGATCACCAAGATATCCCCATCCCAAAGTAGCAAGATGTGAAGCAGTCCAAAAAGTAATAGCCCAGCCATACGTCTTGAAATTCTCGGCAAGAATGCATTTCCTTGTTTTTCAGCGCTTTGAATTTGAATTGCAAAGCCAATTCCAAACAAGAGCGAAAAGAGAGTAAAGAACTTTGATTCCACGAAGAAGAGAATCAAATCCTGCAAAGTTCGATCAGCGAATGGAATATCCACAGTGAAGGCTGGAGTGGAACCCTTTACTGCAAGTATCGACATTGCGTTAATAATTAGGATTCCGGCTAGGGCAAATCCTCTGAGGACATCAAGGACTTGGATACGATCCTGATTTTTTACAATTACTTCAGCAGGCATTAATGAGAAGCTCCACCTAGATTCATCACAACAACTCCAACGATAATGATTGCCATACCTATGATCGTCATTCTTGATAGATGCTGGTCAAAGAAAATGACTCCGCCAATCGCCGCCCCAATGATTCCCACCCCAGACCAGATTGCGTAAGTAATTCCTACATCCAACTTCTTCAAGGAGATAGCCATCAGTGTAAAAGCTAATGCATACCCAATTAAAACTCCGAGGGAAGGCCATAATTTACTAAGCCCATCACTCGCCTTTAGTGAGAGTGTGCCTAAAATTTCCGCAGCGATTGCGATTGATAAAAGAACCCATGCCATGGGGAAATTTTAACAAATAAGGAAGAGTCGCCCTATAAGCCGAAATTAATCGACTGAGTCGCCAACTCTTTCCCACATCTTTGCCAAAATCATCCATCGACCATCGATAAATACGATGTTTAGGTAATCCTGCATAACTCCACCAAACATCTCTAACTGAACACGAACCACGGCCAGTGTTGGAGATATCTGATCGAACATTAAAACCTTGTCACGACGTGTGTTGCCGGTATCAAAAGGAGACTTGCGATTGGCAACTACATCTCTATAAACAAGATATGGGCGTAGTGAGATCTCACCAGTCTGAGCTGAATAAAGTGCGCAGTCCTTGTGAAAAACGGTGTCAAATAAATTCATATCTTGTTTATGCATTACCTCAAAATAATTATCCAGCATCTTCTTAATGGCTTGGTCGGAAATGTTTGTATTTGTATAGTCGGTCATAGCTGAATCTTAATACAGAGATTAAAGAACAAGAAGAGTCGCCCTATAAGCCGGACACATTCCATTTACGCCTAAAAATAGGCACTTGCCCTCACTTTAGCCCTCAAACTATTTCAAAGCAAAACAAAGTACCAAAGGGTCGCACCATAACCTGGCTGCTGTCTATATTTTGAGAATTATAACTAGTAGAATATTGGCCGTGCCAAAAATATATCGCGAGCGAATGACTGCTCGAAATGAAAGTCCTTATGTTGTTTTCTTGATCGGGATGAGAATAAATAATGTTTTTGCGATTCATAAATGGCTTCCAGTGTTTATGGCAATGCCTAAAATGCTCAAAGAATTACATATCCACAGAGAGCTTGGCTTTAAGTCTTATCAGATGTGGTTTGCTCGTACCATAATTTTGCTTCAGTACTGGGAAAGCTCAGAAAAATTAATAGCCTATGCAAAATCAGCAGATTCTGAGCATTTACCTGCATGGAGAGCTTTTAACAGAGCAGCCAAATCACCAGCAGTAGGAATCTGGCATGAGACATATGTAATTGATCCAGGTAAATCAGAAAACGTTTATGTGAATATGCCACCTTTTGGATTTGGCAAAGTTGGAAATTTGCAACCAGTTTCCGGAAGACTCAATTCAGCAGATGAAAGACTTAAAGCTAAGAATTAATGTAATAAAGCGAGGCGGGATACTGCCCTCGCCCACTTATGTTGAAGAAGAGTCGCCCTATAAGCCGGAGACTACATAGTTATGCGTGGATCTACGCATAAATCTATAATTTGCCCCCGGAATTGCCCCCAAATAATTCAATAGCTTTCGATTGTGCAATGTTACTTATGTGCGGGAATAAAACACATCTAATGAGGCCGAAGAAATCACTTTTCCAGTCATAGCTGTAAGCAAACTACTTTCGGTGGCTTCCGTGGCCGAAAGAGTTAACTTAGAGCTAAGTGCGTATAAATAAA
>KB900415.1 GCA_000378865.1 actinobacterium SCGC AAA278-I18
CCATGTGGCACCTTAAGTGAGGTATCGCGAACCTCGCGAGCCTTCTCACCAAAGATTGCGCGAAGTAAGCGCTCCTCCGGGGTTAATTCAGTCTCTCCCTTAGGGGTTACCTTTCCAACCAAAATATCTCCTGGCACAACATCTGCACCGACGCGAATGATTCCGCGCTCATCAAGATCTGCTAATACCTCTTCAGAAACATTTGGAATATCACGAGTGATCTCCTCCGCTCCTAATTTAGTATCACGAGCATCAACTTCATACTCTTCAATGTGAATAGAGGTAAGCACATCATCTTGCACTAAACGCTGCGAAAGAATAATCGCATCCTCATAGTTGTGACCCTCCCATGACATAAATGCCACAAGTAGGTTTTTACCAAGTGCCATCTCACCCATCTCAGTGCTAGCACCGTCTGCAACTACCTGACCAGTCTCAATCTTCTCGCCCACTGAAACAACTACCTTTTGATTACGGCTAGTTCCCTGGTTTGAACGTACAAACTTCTCAACAAAGTATGACTCTGTTGTGCCATCATCATTTTTAACAGTTACTACATCAGAGTTAACCTCAGTTACCACACCAGATTTGCGAGCAAGTAAAACATCGCCTGCATCAACTGCGGCACGAAACTCCATACCTGTTCCAACTAATGGCGCCTCTGCTCTAATTAATGGCACAGCTTGGCGCATCATATTTGCACCCATCAGCGCACGGTTAGCATCATCATGCTCTAAGAATGGAATCATTGCAGTTGCAACTGAAACCATCTGGCGTGGTGAAACATCCATGTAATCAACCTCAGATGCTTGAATGTTTTCAACCTCACCACCACGACGACGTACTAATACCCGTGGTTCAGCAAAATGATTGTCATCAGTAAGTGGGGCATTAGCTTGCGCAATAATGTGCTCATCCTCTTCATCAGCAGTTAAGTAATCGATGCGATCAGAAACTTTGCCATCAGAAACTTTGCGATAAGGAGTTTCAATAAAACCAAATGGGGTAACCCGTGCATATGTTGCAAGAGAGCCGATTAGTCCAATGTTTGGACCCTCCGGTGTTTCAATTGGACACATACGACCGTAATGAGATGGGTGAACATCTCGAACCTCAAAGCCAGCTCTTTCACGAGATAGACCGCCGGGCCCAAGGGCAGATAGACGACGCTTGTGTGTCATACCTGAAAGTGGATTTGTTTGATCCATAAATTGTGAAAGTTGTGATGTGCCAAAGAACTCTTTAATAGATGCAACAACTGGGCGGATGTTGATCAGAGTTTGTGGGGTGATTGCTTCAACATCTTGAGTGGTCATGCGCTCGCGAACTACGCGCTCCATACGAGATAGACCGGTGCGAACCTGGTTTTGAATTAACTCACCAACGGTACGAAGACGACGGTTACCAAAATGGTCAATATCATCAGTTTCTACTCGAACCTCTTTGCCATACTCCATCAAAGCATCACCCTTATGAAGTGAAACTAAATAGCGAATTGTTCCGACAATATCTTCAATAGTTAGTAGGCCACGGCTTAGATCTAACTCAAGACCTAGCTTCTTATTAATCTTAAAGCGACCAACCTTTGCTAAGTCATAACGCTTTGGATTGAAGTAAAGATTCTCAATTAAGTTTTGAGCAGCCTCTTTTGTTGGTGGCTCACCTGGACGAAGTTTGCGATAAATATCAAGCAATGCCTCATCTTGGGTCTCAACATTGTCTTTCTCTAAAGTTAAACGGATTGATTCAAACTCACCAAATTGCTCAAGAATTTGCGCGCTGCTCCAACCAAGTGCTTTTAAGAATACTGTTACAGATTGCTTACGCTTGCGATCGATTCGAACACCGACCATATCTTTCTTATCAACTTCAAACTCAAGCCATGCACCACGGCTTGGAATAATTTTTGTTGTAAAAATATCTTTATCTGATGTTTTTT
>KB900416.1 GCA_000378865.1 actinobacterium SCGC AAA278-I18
CTTTATCTAAAATATGACCTAAACATAAAACTGTTTTATACGAGGACTTATCAAAAACTAATGTGCCAATTGTCATTAAGGTATAAAACCAACCACGGGTTTGATCGATTGCCTCACAAATAAAGTCAGCAGGATATGAGCCTTTAAACTGCTCTACTGAACCTTGCTTATGTGGGTAGCCCCACTGCGCAAATGGCATCGCACCTGAGTCATACCAGCAATCAATTACCTCAGGAATTCGCTCCATAACCGAAGAACACTCCTGGCAGCCAAATTTAATGTCATCAACAAATGGTCGATGCGGATCTAACTTACTTAACTCTTTTCCAGCTAATTTTCCTAGCTCTGCTAATGAACCAACACAGATCTCATGTTTGTTTTCACAACGCCAAATTGGAAGTGGTGTTCCCCAATAACGGTTACGTGATACCGCCCAATCAATATTATTATTTAACCAATCACCAAATCGTCCAGTTTTAATAGTTTCTGGATGCCAATCAGTATTGGAGTTTTCTCTTAGTAGATCCTTCTTAATCGAGGTAGTTTTGATATACCAAGATGGTTGGGCGTAGTACATCAAAGCGGTGTGGCATCGCCAGCAGTGTGGGTAGGAGTGTTCAAATTGCAAACTCTTAAACATTAAGCCTCGCACCTTTAGATCTTTAATTAATGCCTTATCAGCCTCTTTGAAAAAGACACCACCTACCAGGGCAACCTCTTTTTGAAAGTGACCATCTGGATTAACTGGATTAATAACTGGCAAGTTATATTTACGGCAGACCTCTAAGTCATCTGCACCAAAAGCTGGTGATTGATGGACTAAGCCAGTGCCATCTTCAACTGTTACATAATCAGCAAGCACCACATAGTGCGCATCATTTATCTCTACAAAATCAAATGGCCGGCTGTATTTGGTATGTTCAAGTTCACTGCCTTTAAAAGCCGCAATTACTTTTCGCTCTTCCCCTAATACTGAAGCTAAATCCTCAGCAACTACTAATCTCTCTGTTTTCTCATCAACAGTTACTTCAATTACTTGATAGTTAACCTTTGGATTTACCGCAACTGCAGTATTTGCAACTAAAGTCCAGGGTGTAGTTGTCCAAACTAGGAGAGTGGCCTTTAACTCCGCTAATTTGCCAGAGGTTGCTGGAAAACGAACAAATACCGAAGGGTCTTTAATAGTTTCATATCCTTGTGCCAACTCATGATCTGATAAGCCAGTACCACACCGTGGGCAGTAGGGCGCAACTCGATGGTCTTGAACTAGCAAACCTTTTTGATAAATCTGCTGCAGTGACCACCAAACACTCTCGATATATTCCGGTGACATCGTCCAGTACGCCTCATCAAAATCTACCCAGAATCCCATTCGCTTAGTCATGTCAGTGAACTCATCAACATGGCGTTGCACAGATTCCCGACACTTATCATTAAATGCTGCTACGCCAAATTTTTCAATATCTGCTTTACCAGTAAAGCCCAACTCTTTTTCAACTGCAATCTCAACTGGCAAGCCATGGCAATCCCAACCAGCTTTGCGAATTACCTGCTTACCCTTCATTGTTTGAAAGCGGGGAAATAAATCCTTAAATACTCGGGCCTCAATATGGTGGGTTCCTGGTTTTCCATTTGCAGTTGGTGGGCCCTCATAGAAACTCCAACGCGGTGCACCATCTCGGTTTGCAACTGATTTTTCAAAAATCTGATTTTGTGACCAGAAATCTAAAATACTCATCTCCATTGAGGCAAGATCAATTTGTGCAGATAAGCTATTAATTTCGCGCTTCTGGTTGGTATCCACCCCACATTCTAACGCGCAGAATTACCTTTTCCTCGACTCCCTTTTAGATACGGGGGTGGCGGTTGGTAATTAATTGAGCCAAG
>KB900417.1 GCA_000378865.1 actinobacterium SCGC AAA278-I18
CGGTGCAGCAATTTATACAGTCAAATCTGCAAATAAAATTGTGGATAGGTATCGCTCGCCAAAGGAAGGAATGATTACCACAATAGTTTTACCAGCAAACTCAGGACGCTGCGCTACTTGATGCGCAGCCCAAAGAGCAGCACCTGATGAGAGTCCAGCTAAAATTCCCTCTTTGGTGCCAGCCTCGCGAGCATACTTAACTGCAATATCAGCATCGGCATCAAAAATTTCATCATAGATTTTTCTATCTAAAACTGGTGGCACAAAGTTTGCACCAATTCCTTGCAGCGGGTGCTTACCAGGGTCACCACCATTTAAAATTGGTGAGGCAGCAGGTTCAACACCAAATATCTTTATCGCAGGGTTTTTAGATTTTAATAATTGGCCAACGCCAGTGATTGTGCCACCTGTGCCAATACCGGAGACAACAGCATCGACGGTGCCATCGGTATCACGCCAAATTTCTTCCCCTGTTGTTCTACGATGAATCTCAGGACCTGCCTCATTTTCAAATTGGCTAACGTAGACCGCGCCAGAATCCTTATAGGTCTCAGCTTGTGCTACCGCACCCTTCATTCCTTCAGCTGCTGGGGTCAGAATCAACTCTGCGCCAAATGCTCTAAGTAAGGCTTTGCGCTCACTAGACATTGACTCAGGCATTGTCAAAATAGTTTTATAACCACGAGCTGCTCCCACCATGGCCAGGGCAATGCCAGTATTTCCACTAGTTGCCTCAACTATTGTGCCACCAGGTTTTAGTGCACCTGATTTTTCCGCCGCATCCACCATTGCAATTGCCAAACGATCCTTAACAGTTGAGGTTGGGTTATAAAACTCAAGCTTGGCCAGCACAGTTGCACTGGAGTTGGTCATAATCTTATTTAGCTTCACTAACGGGGTATTACCAAAGACTTCAGTTATATTGTTATAAATCTTCACTTTTTCTCCTTAGATTGTTTAAAGTTATTTTTATTAGATTTTTAATACACAAAAAAAGCACCAACGTGCGCCGGCCGAGCAGAGTTGTTAAATTAGCAACTAGTTGAGGCGAGGCGGCCAAAATCAACTACCCGATTACGGGTGAAAAACCAACGCTGGATTTTGCTTGGTTTATTAAGTATTGATTGGGCCATTGCCTAATAATAAGGAAGGTTATATATTAAATACTAATTGCAAACAGTTTGCGTCTTCTTGATTTACGCTTAAAATTAATTAAGACTCATTCCAATGTGATGTAATCGGCAACCTTCGATCCTTACCAAAGGCACGATTTGAGATCTTTGTTCCTGGTGGATACTGCCGGCGTTTGTGCTCAGCTCGATCAACTAGCCGCACTACTTTGTCTACTAAATCAGGATCAAAGCCAGCGGCTATGGCAGCTGGTCTGCCACCATCTTGATCAATATAAATAGTAAGTAATCTATCTAGCAGCCCATACTCTGGAAGTGAGTCAGAGTCCTTTTGATCAGGGCGCAGCTCAGCGCTGGGCTCCTTATTAATTGAGTTAACTGGAATAGCAGTTTTCTCACCGCGACTTGCCGCAATCTCATTTCGCCACTTTGCTAACGCCCAAACTTGGGTCTTATAGATATCTTTAATTGGGGCAAAGCCACCTACTGCATCTCCATAAAGGGTTGAGTAGCCAACTGCTAACTCTGATTTATTTCCAGTAGCTAAAACCAAATGTCCTTCTTGATTGGAGAGCGCCATCAAGGTGGTGCCCCGAACTCT
>KB900418.1 GCA_000378865.1 actinobacterium SCGC AAA278-I18
ATTCAAGGTTATATTGATTCTCAAGGCAAGTATGGAATTTTACGTGAGTATGGTGGCCATGGCATTGGAAGTTCAATGCATCAAGAACCACACATATTAAATTTTGGCCCAGCAGGTAATGGCCCAGAGTTAGTTGCTGGCATGGCACTTGCAATTGAACCAATGATCACCCGAGGTAATGAAAAAACCAAAGTATTATCTGATGATTGGACGGTGGTTTCACAAGATTCATCAAAAGGTGCTCACTTTGAACACTCTTATGCAATCACGCCAGATGGCAAGGTATTTGTATTAACCGCAGTAGATGGTGGAAAAGCTGAATTAGGCAGATTAGGCATTGAGATCTCTACCCTGTTCTAACACCGGCAGAT
Organism: actinobacterium SCGC AAA278-I18; assembly: GCA_000378865.1. Taxonomy (GTDB): domain Bacteria; phylum Actinomycetota; class Actinomycetes; order Nanopelagicales; family Nanopelagicaceae; genus Nanopelagicus. Next base: position 372 of record KB900418.1, read on the forward strand.
CCCCGCATAGATTTGAGCGTGCGCTAGCGGATTTCCCCTTTTTACTCTGCCCGCCTAAACTAACCCTCCTGCCTCGTAAGGGGTAAACCTGATTTAGAACAGATAAGTAGGTATCGCTTGGCCAAGAAAGATGGTGCAATTGAAATCGAAGGCACCGTTGCTGAAGCATTACCAAACGCAATGTTCCGAGTTGAGTTAACAAATGGGCACAAAGTTTTGGCACATATCAGTGGAAAGATGCGACAGAACTACATTCGTATTTTGCCAGAAGATAAAGTGATTGTAGAACTAAGTCCCTATGACCTCACTAGAGGTCGAATTATTTACCGTTACAAGTAAATAGTTTTTTAAACTGTAGTTGTTAGAAAGGTAATCGTGAAGGTCAAACCTAGCGTGAAAAAGATTTGCGACAAGTGCAAAGTCATTCGTCGTAATGGTCGCGTTATGGTGATCTGCGAAAACCTACGTCATAAACAACGTCAGGGATAAATTAAAAAACGCGTGATGTAACGTAATTAAGGTAAAACTTAATTATGACCCTCAGTCCGAAAGGCTGAGGCCAGGTAGAGATATCTGGAGGCATTGCGAAGGACCTTTCGGATAAAAGAAACAGGTAAGTAATATGGCACGTCTTGTTGGTGTCGATCTTCCTCGCGAAAAGCGAGTTGAGATTGCACTCACCTATATTTTCGGAATGGGTCTTACCCGTGCGCAGGCAACACTTGCTGCCACCGGTATATCACCTGATGTCCGCGTTAAAGATTTACAAGAGCCAGAGTTGGCAAAGCTTCGTGAGTTCATTGAAGCCAATTACAAAATCGAGGGTGATCTTCGCCGCGAAGTTGCTGGTGACATCCGTCGCAAAGTTGAAATTCAAAGTTATCAAGGAAGTCGCCACCGTAAAGGATTACCAGTCCGCGGTCAGCGAACTCATACCAATGCTCGTACTCGTAAGGGTCCACGTGTTGCAATCGCTGGTAAGAAGAAGGAGACCAAGTAATGGCCGCCGAAAAAACTAAACCAGTAAAAGAGGCAGCAGCAAAGCCTGCGCCAAAGAAAATTAAAGCACGTAAGAAGGATAAGAAAAATGTTGCCTTCGGTCATGCTTATATTAAGAGCACATTTAATAACACTATTGTTTCGATTACCGATCCAGCAGGTGGCGTAATTGCTTG
>KB900419.1 GCA_000378865.1 actinobacterium SCGC AAA278-I18
AACACACTTCGTTCACTTGGTTTAAAGCGAATTGGTGATGTTGTAGTTAAGGAAGATCGTCCAGAGATTCGTGGCATGGTTTACGCCGTTCGCCACTTAATTGCAGTTGAGGAGGTTGAATAACAATGGTGCTAAAGGTTCATCATTTACGTCCAGCTCCTGGAGCTAAGAAAGCTAAGACTCGTAAGGGTCGTGGTGAGGCTTCAAAGGGAAAGACTGCCGGCCGCGGTGGTAAGGGAACACGTGCTCGTAACGTGGTTCGTGCTGGATTTGAAGGCGGTCAGTTGCCATTAGTTATGCGCTTGCCAAAACTTCGTGGATTTAAAAACCCAGAAAGAATTGAGTATCAGGCGGTAAATATTTCAACTATTAACTCACTTTACCCAAAGGGTGGAGATGTAACAGTTGATGATTTAGTTAAAAAAGGCGCAGCGCGTAAGGGTTATCCAGTTAAGGTGCTTGGCAATGGCGAGATCTCAGTGAAGGTAACTGTGTTAGTACATGCATTCTCAAGCTCTGCCTCTGAGAAAATCTCAGCAGCTGGCGGATCTGCAAAGACTCTTTAATAATTAGATAGATAGGAGATATCTTGTTATCAGCATTTGCAATGGCGTTTCGTACGCCTGATCTGCGCAAGAAGATCTTCTTTACTCTTTCTATTATGGCTTTATTTCGGTTTGGCTCTGTTGTGCCAACTCCAGGAGTCTCTTATGTAAATGTGCAGGAGTGTTTGAAAACTGCAAATACCGGTGGATTATTTGGCTTGATCAATCTATTTAGCGGTGGCGCACTCTTACACTTAAGCGTTTTTGCACTGGGCATCATGCCTTACATCACCAGCTCAATTATTGTGCAGCTGCTAACTGTAGTGATTCCTCGTTTTGAAGCGCTAAAGCAAGAGGGACAATCAGGTACTGCCAAGCTAACTCAGTACACACGTTATTTAACAATTGGTCTAGCAATTTTACAGTCAACTGGCTTAATTGCAGTTGCTCGCATTCAGGGAAGAATCTTTGCTAATTGCTCACTACCAATCATTCCAGATACATCGGGTACTCGAATTATTACCATGATTGCGGTAATGACCGCTGGTACCTCAGTAATTATGTGGCTGGGTGAGTTAATTACCGATCGTGGTGTTGGTAACGGTATGTCAATCTTGATCTTCACCTCAATTGCAGCAGGTTTTCCTGGCCAGCTTTGGTCAATCAAATTGCAAAAAGGCTGGTTTGCTTTCCTATTTGTAATGGCAGTTGGAATTTTGGTTGTTGCAGCGGTGGTATTTGTTGAGCAAGCCCAACGCCGTATTCCAGTTCAGTATGCAAAGCGCCAAGTTGGGCGTCAGCAATATGGTGGAACTAGTACCTATATTCCAATTAAGGTAAACCAATCTGGTGTTATTCCAGTTATTTTCGCCTCCTCTTTACTTTATATTCCATCACCGTTAACACTTACTGAGGTTGAAAATATCTTGGCTCCTCGCCCACTTAAGAAGGATGGCAAGATTGATATGAAGGATATTGATTACG
>KB900420.1 GCA_000378865.1 actinobacterium SCGC AAA278-I18
CAACATAATCACCATCACAGATTGCAAGATCAATCATGGAATCTCCTTTTACCTGCAATAGGAATAAATCACCTTTACCAACTAATGATTCTGGAAGTGGCAAAACCTCCTCCACCTCTTGCTCAGCCAAGATTGGATTACCAGCTGCAATTCGGCCAACTAATGGAATTAATCTCGTCTTTCCTTGCGGGGCCGCCTCGCCATCTTGACCAGGCAAAGTGATCTCGATGGCACGGCCACGGGATGGATCCCGACGAATCCAGCCCTTCTCTTCAAGGATCTGCAGTTGATAGGTAACCGATGCGGTGGAGGATAGGCCGGCCTTCTCACCTATCTCACGCATGCTGGGCGGATAGCCCTGGTCCTCAACTGCGGTTTTGATGACGGATAAAATCTTCAATTGGCGTGGGGTCAGCCCATTATCGTCGGGCAGCCCATCTGGTAGCTCGGCGACCTGTTTTTTAGCCATACAGCAAGGGTAGCAGGGGGATAGAAAAAAATCAAACATTTGTTCGGTTTTAACTAGACAATGTCGGTGGGGTAGTGTTTAATTCTCTTTAGAACAGGTGTTCGAATCCCCTCGAACCCGGTTATCAGGAGATAAAAAAATGAAGGCAAGACAAGCAAAGCGGTTAGCAAGAACATCTTTATCAGTATCGCTCTTAGTGGTTATTGGTGCAGGTTTTTCCACCATCTCAGCAGCTAGTGATAATGCTGATGCAACTACTTTAAAGGGTGAAAGTAAGTATGTGCAGGTAGTGGTAACCCCAGGTGAATCCCTTTGGTCGATCGCAGCGATGGTGGCTGGCAATGGCCAGATCGCCTCGGTGGTCGCCGATATTGTGGAGGTTAATCGTTTAAAGAGTGCGGATGTGGCAGCTGGCGTGAAGTTATTGGTGCCCGTTAATAGTTAATCTATTTTGACTACAACTGATCTAAGCCATGGCTCTAACTTTTCAAATTTAAATGATTGAGTATCAAATAACTCCATCATCTTTTTATAAATCTGCGCAGAGTTTGCTTTGATTTTAAAGCCGTTTACCCGCAGAAAAGTATCGGTAGCAGCAAATGCCACCCGCTTATTCCCATCAATAAATGGGTGATTTACCGCAAGACTTTCAAACAATGCAGCAGCCTCGGCAATTATATCATCGTAGTAACCAGTCTGTGGTCGATAGATTGTAGATTCAAGTGAGCCCATATCTCTTACACCGGCTGAGCCACCATGTAATTTAATTGAGACTGAGTGAAGAGTTAATACATCGGCTAAAGTTAAGTAATAAACCTTCATTAGCTCTTTTTAGTTGCGCCCCTATTTCGCAAGATCTGCATACAGCTGGTCATACTCTTGCAAACTCTCGCGGAATGCATTTAGTACCTGAGTATTTGGCCGCTCACTTTGGGATCGTTCTAAATAATCTGTTAACGCCTCTTCAATAATTGATTGCAATTGACGACCTTCAGATTGTGCTAATTGCTTAGCTTTG
>KB900421.1 GCA_000378865.1 actinobacterium SCGC AAA278-I18
AAGAGGCATTTTTAGAAAGGCGGGTAGTTCCATTAATTCCAGACCGGTTATCTGGAAAAACTGTTGCCGTAGTTGGATCTGGTCCTGCAGGGCTTGCTTCAGCACAACAATTAACAAGAGCAGGTCATACCGTTGCAGTTTATGAAAGAGCTGACAAGATTGGTGGCTTACTTCGCTACGGAATTCCAGAATTTAAGATGGAGAAATCAATTGTTGATCGTCGTCTTTATCAAATGGAGCAAGAGGGAACTAGATTTAGAACCGGAGTTGAGGTAGGTAAAGATATAACCGGTGCAGCGTTGCGCAATAAGTATGACGCAGTGGTAGTGGCAATAGGTGCAACAGATTGGCGAGAGTTACCAATTCCAGGTCGTGATGCTAAGGGTGTTTACCAAGCTATGGAGTACCTACCATGGGGAAATAAGCAGGCACTTGGCGAACTTGAGAGCGATCCATTAATTAATGCAAAAGGTAAGGATGTTGTAATTCTTGGTGGTGGTGATACTGGTGCAGATTGTCTGGGAACAGCTATCAGACAAGGTGCTAAATCAGTTACGCAACTTGAGATTATGCCAAGACCAACTGATGAGCGTCCAACTACTCAGCCCTGGCCAACCTATCCGATGATTTATCGAGTAAGCAGTGCGCATGAAGAGGCAGGGGAGCGAATGTATGCAGTTTCAACTCAAGAGTTTGTTAAAGACAAAGATGGAAACTTATCAGCTCTTAAATTGATTGAAACACAATTTGTTAATGGCAAATTTGAACCAGTTACTGGCAGCGAGAAAGAGATACCGGCGCAACTTGTATTTTTAGCAATGGGATTTACTGGGCCACAAAAGAGTGAGTTACTGACACAACTTGAGATTGAAGTTGATGAGCGTGGAAATATAAAGAGGAATGATCAGTATGCAACCTCAACTGAGGGTGTATATGTTTGTGGAGATGCTGGCCGCGGACAATCACTTATTGTGTGGGCGATTGCTGAAGGAAGAAGCGCTGCTGCTGCAGTCGATACCTATTTATCTGGACACACACAGCTGCCATTTCCGATTGAATCAACCGCTCGTCAGTTGATGGTTTAGAGTAAATCTATGCGTCGCGCCAAAATTGTTTGCACTATGGGCCCAGCTGTTGGATCAGTAGAAAAAATTACTGAGTTAATTGCTGCAGGTATGAATATGGCACGATTAAATCTCTCACATGGTGATTATGAAGAGCATCAGGAGCGGCTTACTGCCGTTAGAGCTGCTGCAAAAAAAGCTAATAAAGCAGTAGCAATTTTAGTAGATCTGCAGGGACCAAAGATTCGATTAGGAAGATTCGATGATGGACCACATGAGTTATCTCGTGGTGATATTTTTACAATAACGACCGATGATATTGCCGGAACAAAAGAGCGAGTTGGCACTACCTATCAGGGATTACCAGGTGATTGCAAAGCTGGCGACAAGATAAT
>KB900422.1 GCA_000378865.1 actinobacterium SCGC AAA278-I18
TTCCTACACATATAGAGACTCCACTATCACCAATAAATTGATACCAAGGTTGTGCAACACCAGCCTCAATACTTACTCGCGCTTTAATTGTTTTAACCTCACCAACCCAGGTGCGAACCTTTGGTGCCTCACCCCGGATTGCAGTAACTGCAGTTCTTAGAAAGTTAGATACAGAAACGCCTGGTACCTCAACTGGGTACTGCATTGCAAGAAATAATCCAGCCTTTGCTCGCTCATCAACACTCATCTCAAGCACATCTGCGCCATCTAAAGTTACAGATCCGCCAGTAATAAGATATTTAGGGTGCCCAGCAATTGAGTATGCAAGTGTTGACTTACCAGAACCATTTGGTCCCATAATTGCATGGGTCTCACCAGATCTAATGGTTAGATCGACACCGCGCAAGATCTCTTTATTTCCGCCATCAGTTAACACACTTACCTGCAAATTCTTAATCTCTAATATGCTCATTCTGATCTCCTTATTGTTGGGTTAACTGATTATTACTTTATTGCCGTCGCGCTTTACATTAAAACTTTTTAACGCTTCAGTTGCTGGCGGGGTAAGTGCCTGCCCAGTGCGCAAATCAAACTCTGCGCCATGTAGCCAACACTCAATCTTGGTGCCAGTAACCTCACCCTCAGAAAGAGATGCCTCAGAATGGGTACAGGTATCTGCAATTGCAAAAACCTCATCCCCTACTCGGGTAACACAAACTGTTGTGCCATTTACCTCAATAGCAACTGGCTTACTATCAACTAGAGAATCAAAAGCTACCTCACTCATTACTGACCTACCTTTGCTAACTCATCATCAATTCTGCCCATCAACCGCTCCTCTAACTCTTCACTCTTTAATTTACTTACAATCTCAGAAAAGAAACCACGAATAACTAACCTGCGAGCAATATCGGAAGGGATTCCCCGTGATTGCAGATAGAAAAGTTGCTCATCATCAAAGCGGCCAGTTGTGCTGGCATGGCCGGCGCCAACAATCTCACCAGTCTCAATCTCTAAGTTCGGAACTGAATCAGCGCGGGCACCATCTGTTAGCAAAAGATTTCGATTTAACTCATATGTATCAGTTCCATCTGCACCTTTATGGATAAAAACATCCCCGATCCATACTGTACGAGCATCATTACCAGCTAATGCGCCCTTGTAATTAACTCTAGATTTTGCATTTGGCACACTGTGATCAACATGTATGCGATGCTCTAAATGTTGCCCATCAGTTGCAAAGTAGATTCCATAAAGATCTGCAAATGCACCCGATCCGGTGAACTCAACAGTTGGACTAATGCGGACAACTGAACCACCAACTGAGACTACATATGATGTGAAATGGGCATCCTTGCCAATAATTGCGTGGTGTTGGCCAACATGAACAGAGTTTCTATCCCACTCCTGCAATGTGACAAAGTTAAGACTGGCACCGGCAGCTAGGGAAAT
>KB900423.1 GCA_000378865.1 actinobacterium SCGC AAA278-I18
GGCAGATGGTGACCATGTGAAATCAAAGTAGCCGTCCTTTACGCCCACAGCTTCTGCAGAAAACACAGATGCAAACTTCCAGGATGCGTCCTTAAAACTTGCTGAAGCCCATGATGTTGGAACCTTGGCATTAGATGACTTGCAGTCGACAGTCGGGTTATTGGAAGTTACGCACTCGGGATTTAAAGGCGCCTTGTTGATTGTAAGAACTTTCCAGTCACTTGAGGTTTGGGCAACAATTTGCCCAGAAGTAACTTCACGAATCTGGAGGATTATTCCAGCATCTCCGATCTGTTGATTAGGTTTTCCGATGTATTCAAGACCAGAGGCATTTTCAGTGAAATCTTTAGCAAAAACGCCAATAGTTAATGGGTAGGTAGCGGTGAATTTGATCTTCTCGCTATTGAAAGATTTTTCAGTAGTTATCGGAATGGAATCCTCTCCTACCTTCTTGCCATTCACATAAAGTGCGAACCAATTATCAGCCCACACTTCAGCTTGAAAGGTGACACTTTTAGCGACAACGGCATGTGATGGCGCAGAGAATAGAGTGAGAAGTATCGTGACTAAAGCGACCAGAGTTCTTTTCATTTCTAATAAGAAACCTCGACGGTTCATGAAATTAAATGGATTGCTCATTTGCGTTGATATACCTCTGTCCTAATAGATCCGGTCGAGTCGACGAACTGCATACTTACCTCTTTGAGGGAGGCTGTGTATTTCACGTGATAATCGCTGCCGTTCAATGTGTATTTCAAGTCAAAAGTTGAATCTCCGACTCGCTCTAATCCAGTAATAGTGGCACCTCGCAGCGGCTCACCGGCAGGTCTAAATGCTTTGGTTAAGGCTTGTGGATCTACCTGTCCCTCAATCTCAGTTACCACGCCCTTGAATCCTCCATTGATATATGGATAACTTTTCGTTGCGTGATAGTGATAATTCTTCTTAGAGTCGAAGTGACCATTAAAGGCATCTAACCCAGTCACTTTCTTTCCATCCACTTCGGTCTCACCGTAAATAGGAAATCCATCTAGCGCATAGGCAATTGGAACTTTCTTCCCTACAACACTTTGAAGATGCGTAGGAGCGATGTGATAGTGGTAGTCATCTGCACGACCACAGTGGCCTCCCCAATCATCGAGCTCCCCGGCAAGAAGTGCATCATCCCCTCGGTTATTTAGTGCGTTAAAGATCGGAACACCATTAACGGCAATCGCAATTGCCCCTCGTAAAAAGTGATCTTTTGCTGAAATTGGATTTGCTGCAATGACCGGCTTAATTGGTATGGACCAAGCATTTGTTCCTGCATAATTTTGAATAGTGGGGACTTGTTGCTGCCAACTCTTAATGCCAACCATCATTTGATG
>KB900424.1 GCA_000378865.1 actinobacterium SCGC AAA278-I18
GTGTAGTAGGTGTTTATGATGTCTCATCAGATTGGACACCGATCTATGACAAAACCGATGTGCCAGGATTTTATGTTGCAATTGGAACAAGTGGTAATCAATTTAAAAACGCCCCTGGTGTTGGATTTATCATGGCGCACTTAATTCAAGCGGTTGAATCAGGAGCTGATCATGATAATCAGCCAGTTGTATATAAATGTTTAAAAACTAAGCACAGCATTAATTTAGGAACATTTTCTAGAAAGCGCGAGCGCAATACCACAAGCGGTACGGTGATGGGTTAGTGAAGTAAAGATTTAAATTAATGGCCTAGGTAGGCCTTAGTTACCTTATCGTCAGCTCTTAACTCTTTGGCGGTGCCACTAATCTTGACCACACCTGACTCAAGTACATAAGCCCGATCAGCAATCTCAAGTGCAGCATTTGCATTTTGCTCAATTAATAAAATAGTAATTCCTTGCTGGCGAATCTTGGCAATTGTCTCAAAGATCATCTCAACTAAAACTGGTGCAAGTCCCATTGATGGCTCATCTAAAAGTAGTAATTGTGGCGCACCCATTAATGCTCGGCTTACTGCAAGCATCTGTTGCTCACCACCTGACATAGTTCCAGCACGTTGTTCAATCCGCTCTTTTAATCTTGGGAATAAGGTCAGCACGCGATCTAAATCAGCGGCAACCTCACCCTTGTTATTACGCAAAAATGCACCAAGCTCTAGATTTTCCTTAACCGTCATGCGAGGGAAAATTCTTCGCCCCTCTGGTGAGTGACAGATGCCTAACCCAACAATCTCATGTCCTGGTATGCCATCAATTCGCTTGCCATTAAATAAAATCTCACCCGATCTAGGTTTAATAAGACCTGAGATGGTGCGCAGGGTGGTTGATTTACCAGCACCATTTGAACCGATTAAGGTAACAATCTCACCCTTATTAACAGTTACTGAGACATCTTTAACCGCAATAATCTTTCCATAACCAACTTGAATATTTTTAACCTCTAACATCGCGCTCATCTATTTGCTCCCTTTAGGCTTACCAAGATAAGCCTCAATAACCCGAGGGTTGCTCTTAATCTCATCTGGAGATCCTTCAGCGATCTTCTCGCCTTGATCTAAGACAGTTACTCTTTGGGAAACACTCATTACTACCTTCATATCATGTTCAATTAACATAACTGATACATCACGCTCTGCAATTAATTTCCTAACAAAATCAATAAAGATCTGTGACTCCTGTGGGTTCATACCTGCAGTTGGCTCATCTAGTAATAAAACCTTTGGATTAAGTGCTAGCGCCCGTGCTACCTCAAGCCGGCGTTGATCACCATAGGAAAGATTTCTGGCAAACTCATATGTCCACTTTCCAACTCCAGCAAAATCTAATATCTCCTGCGCCCGCTCCTCCGCCTCGCGCTCCTCTTTGCGTTGCTTTGGTGTTCTTAAAATAGTTGCGGTAATGCCAGATTTAAGGTGGGAGTGCATTGCAACTAGCAGATTCTCCTGCGCTGTCATTAAACCAAATAAGCGGATGTTTTGGAATGTGCGAGCGATTCCAATCTCGGCAATTTTATGGGGGGCAAGATCGGTTATATCTCTGCCATCATAAATAATATTGCCAGCTGATGGCTTATATAGACCTGTTAAAACATTAAAAAATGTGGTCTTACCAGCACCGTTGGGACCAATTAATGAAACAATTGATTTCTTTGGAATATTAAAATTAACATTGTTAACTGCTAATAGGCCGCCAAACTGCACGGAGATATTATTAGCCTCTAAAACATTACTCATGGCGATTACTTATCCCCACTCTTACTAGTTGCATCAGCATCATCAAGCTCATCCTCATGCAGCATTAACTTCAATCGAGATTCTGGTAGTAAGCCCTCACGCTTAAATAGCATCATAAAGATAAGCACTAAGCCAAAGAGCAGGAAGGTAAAGGAGGCAAAATCTACATCAGTTCCAAATCGATCGTTATATAGCTGACCAAAGGCGGTTAAGCCATTTCCATTTACCCAGGAGAGAATAAATGCGCCAAGGATTACTCCCCAAACATTTCCCATTCCGCCGAGGACAACCATGGCAAGTAAGAAGATTGAGATTGTGAAGTTAAATCGCTCGGCATAAACACCATTTACGTGGGTAGCAAATGCCACACCACCTAAACCGCCAGCGAATGCACCTACTGCATATGCTGATAATTTAGTTCGCATCAATGGCACACCCATCATGGAGGCGGCAAGCTCATCCTCTCGGATTGCAAGCCATGCTCTGCCAAGTCGGCCGCGGCGCAATCTTAGAGAGATGAAAACCATTATTGCAGTTAGAAATAAGAAGATTAATAGCTTCCAACCAAAATCAAATGGTCCTAGATTTTTAACACCTACGGGAATTGGGTCAACCATCACAATGCCCTTAGTTCCATTGGAGATGTTATAGCCAAAGAAGTTCTCACCGTTGAAAAATACCTGCGGAATAATCTCACCAAAACCAAGAGTCACCAACGCTAGGTAATCACTCTTTAGTCGAAGTGTTGGCGCACCAATTAAGATTCCAAATAGCGCGCAAATAAATCCACCAATAAATAAAACCATCCAGAAGTTAATATGGATTCCAGGAGCCTCAGCTGGTACTGATCCTAGGAAGTTAATATTTAAGAAGTAGAAAAACTCTGACATAAACCAACCAGCGCAGTAGCCACCAATTGCCCAAAATGCTACATATCCAAGATCTAACAAACCGGCATAACCAACCACAATATTTAGGCCAAGGGCCATAATTATGTAAACCAGTGATTCATTTATCGCAGAAGGTGGCATCCATTGGTAAATCGCATCATAGATACCAAGTGGTAATCCCTCCCATGGAAGTAGGAATTGGTAGGTAATAAATAAAAGTACGCCAATTATTGAGTAACCAGTAATCCATTTGCGATTTGATTTTGCTACATTACTTGGAGCTGTTGTTTTAGCCATAATTACTAAACCTTTTCCGTAGTTACTTTGCCAAGCAGACCAGCGGGTCTAAAAACTAAGATAATAATAAGAATTGTAAAGACAACACTTTGTGACCATTGCTGGCCAAAGGCGTATGGCAGACCATCATTTAATCCTTGGATTAAACCAATTAACAATCCACCAACTACTGCACCCCATAGATTTCCAATTCCACCTAAAACTGCGGAGGTAAAGGCAATTAGACCAAGCTGGAAGCCAAGGTTGTAACTAGTAGTACCAATTGATTGCTGATACAAAAGCCCAGCAGCACCTGCCATCGCTCCACCTAAGGCGAAGGTAAAGGCGATTGTCTTATTAACATTAATTCCCATCAAAGTTGAGGCATCTTTATCTTGTGAGGTAGCGCGCATAGCTTTACCTTGCTTGGTATTGGTAACCAAATAGTTAAGTGCTAGTAGTAGTGGTAGGCCAATCAAAAATAGCCAAAGTGTAATTAGGCTTATGCGGATCTCACCGATGTAAATATCTCCACTTGGAATAACAGTTGGCCACTGCCTTGGCGTTGATCCATTCCACTTTAATCCAATGAAGTTAAGTAAAAATGACATACCAACTGCTGTGATCAATGGGGCCAAGCGGGGGGCGTTGCGCAACCTACGGTAAGCCAATCGTTCAATCAACACATTTACAACCGCACCAAAAATCATTACCACAACTAAGCAGGAAGCAAATGCCAACCAGCCTTTTGGATTTGATTGATCTGCACCAATCCAATATGTGATAAAAAAGGATGAGAAGACGGCGCTGAGCATAAAGAGATCACCATGTGCAAAGTTAATTAATTCAATAATTCCATAAACAAGTGTGTAACCAAGGGCGATCAATGCGTAGATCAAACCATTTCGTAATCCTGAGATTGCAACCTGAACAAATTGCTCTGGTGCCTTTACCAAGTTAACTAGCATCCAAACTGACATCAACAAGGTAATTACTATCGCGCCACTCTGTTCAATACGTTGGCGGCGGATTTGACCAGGGGTGCCAGTAAATTTCTTTGACTCACTTACTTTAGCCAACTTTACTCCCCTTCATATTCACCTAGAACTACGGTGTAATGCAAAATCCTATAGCAAAAGATACAACAAAATTGCTAAAAATAATATAAATACCCTTAATAAGAATTTGGGTGACCACCTTACGGTGACCACCCAAATATATACCTTCTATTGCGTTAAATTACTTAACAACAATCTTCTTTACGAAGGTCTCTGTCTTATCCTTAACGATCAAAACTGTGATATCTCTTGACAAGATGTCGCCATTTTTGTCGAATTTGATAGCTGTACCAACTACTGACTTAGCTGCAGGGATACTTACTGTCTTCATTTTCTCGAAGATATCCTTGCGAGTTCCGTTTGAGCGAGAGATTGCATCAAGGATTGCTTGAGCAGCTGCTGCGCCGTAAACAGAGAATGAGCTAGTTGGAGCCTCACCGTATGTCAGAAGGTATTCATCTTGGAAATCCTCTGCAACGCCACCCTTAGGGAATTGACTGATGTCAAGACCAGTAAATGAAAGGTAAGCACCTGCAGCCTCTGGCAATGCCAAGAAGTCTGGGTAACCTGTGAAGCCGTCTGGCATCATGAATTTAACTTTGGTGTTATCGCCAAGGTACTTAACTTTATCCTTAACAAGTTGTCCACCATTTAGGTCAAAGATTCCGCCAACATAAACCATATCTGGGCTAAGGGCTTTGATCTTTGTAAATAAAGCTTCATAGTTTGTAGCCTTATCATCCCAACCTTCACCAGCAACACCATCAGAAAGAACTGTTAGTCCTTGCTTCTTTGCGTTGGTAGTAAATGATTGTGCAACACCCTGTCCGTATGTTTGACGGTCATTAAGAACGTAAACCTTCTTAACGCCAAGTGAGGCTGCGAACTCTGCTGCTGCAGCGCCTTGGTTATCATCAGTTGTTACAACACGGTAGTAGTTACGCTTGCCTGTTGGATAATACTTCTCAGGCTCACCAGGATTCCATGGCTTTGTAAGACCAGGGTTAGTGTTTGCGTTAGATACCATAATCATTGGACCCTTTGGATCCTGATTTAAGATTGGCACAATAATCTTTGCGCAACCTGAGTTATAAGTACCCATTACCGCAACTTCGTCGCGAGCTGCAACGTGTGCTTGTGCATTCTTTGCGCACTGAGCATCATCCCAAGAGCCTTTAGCGGCTGTTGAGTTGTCATACTCGCGGAATTTAATTATGTACTTACCAGCTTTGTTATTCATACGCTTTAATAGCAGTTTGATAGCTTTGTTTGTTGACTCGCTCTGATCAGCAGATCCACCTTGTTTTGGAAGGTCTGAAGAAATATACAGAGTTGTTGCAGCATTTGATGAGCTTGAAACTAGTGTCAAGCTAACAGCAGCTGCTACAAGAGCAACAAGTGCTACCTTTGCAGGATTTTTTTTCATTAAGAGGTATACCTTTCCTAGGATATTCGACACAGTGGACTCATGCCCACAATGCTGTGGAGAAAGGCTAGAGGTTGGCGGTGATTTTGACCAGTTCGATATCTGCCTAAAGGCTGAGAATTAGAGCAATTTTAACTTATTTACGCTTGGTTTGGGAGTAGCAGGTAACAGTTTTGTTACCCTCACCAAGCCTGAGATTTATCGGGATTTATCGGGAGCTAAGTGCCTCAAAGTTGAGCCAATCTTGCCAAAGTAGAGCAAGGCCAACATTGCAGTACCTGCAATCACTAATGCGGTAGTAATTGAGGTTATTTCCACTACCCAGGCAAGTATGGTTTTAGCAATAAAAATAAAAGATGTATTAACAAAACTAAGTTGGGCAACTGCTAATGCATTTTTTCCATTATATAACCGCCCAGCAATAGAGAAGAAGATCGGCGCCATTGCAGAGGAGCCAAGGCCTGCTAATAGGAAGCCAATCAATGCAACAGTAAATGCCAGATTTTTATTGTTATCAACTAATAAGGTTGATGAGATCAACATTGTTGTAAAGCCGGGGCCACCAAGTAGGCCAGCGGTTTTAATCCAAAATCGCTCACTTTGATGCCCTAGCGCCCAACCAATTGAGTATCGGCCAATTATTAAGCCAAGTAAATAGATTAAATAATTTAGGGTAGCAATTGATGCACCCATTCCTAACTCCTCTTTACCAAAGAGGGTGGCCCAATCTGCGATTGTAAACTCCACAATAGATGCACAGAAAAATCCTAAACTTAAAAACCAGTTAATCTTAAACTTAAATTGCTTCAACGAACTCACCTGATACTGATCATCACTATCTGAATTTATCGGAAAAGTATTTGATAACTTTATAATACTAAATTGGGTAAGTACCCAAACTATGATCATTAAGGTTGTAATGTGTAATGCAATTGAGATATGAGTTGATATAGCAAATGCAATTGCAGCAGTGCTCATTGCACCAACTCCCCAAGCGCCATGGAGTTTTGGGATAATCACCCTTCCTAACTCATCTTGGCGGTGGAGTGTGTGGCCAGAGCTGGCAATATGATAAATGGAGATACAAGCACCAGCGGTGATATTTAAAAACACAAAAAGTATTGGTGATCTAGTGTGTACAAGGAGTGAGTAGGTAAGTGCGATACCAGTTGAGCCAATTTGCAGAGCTCGCTTTGCACCAATTCGATGGACAATCTGGCCACCAATTAATAACATAATAATTGAGCCAATCGATCCAGTACTTATTATGGTGCCAAAGGCGCCATTACTTACTCCTAAATTTGCTTTCAGATCAGGAGTTCGTGGGGCAAGTGACATTATTGAAATACCAAATAAAAAGAAGATAAGGCTTAGGTAATTGCGCTCCGCCTTTGAAAAATTACTCTTATTAAAGTTTTTCAAAAGAGTGCACTTGCTAATTGGCCACGTGCCTTAATCAACCTAGGATCAGTTGGATCTACTAAATTAAATAGTGAAATTAAATGTGCTTTCACCTTATCTCGATCATCAGCTGAAAATGCTTTAACCGCTCTTAATAATCTATCAAAGGCGGCTTCATAATTTCCGGAGGCGATCTCAATATCAGCACACATTAATTGGCTAGTTAGATCATTTTCTTTGGCATTTTTTAAAGTTAATACTGGGTCAAGGCCTTCAATCCGCAGCATCAAATTAACCTGGGCTAACCCAATAACTGCCACCTGCTCATTTGGTTTACGTTTTAACCAAGCCTCATATGAAATCTTCGCTGCTTTGTAATCACCTTTTTCCATCGCTTCAAAAGCTGCAACCTCCTCAGCCTCCATCGGAATCTCTGTTGGCCCTTCAGGTGCTTTACCTACTCCTTTTTGCGATGCTAGCTCTAGTAATTTATTGATTACCAACCGCACCTGATCTGCTGGCGGAACTGATTCAAATAATGGCATTAACTGCTCAGCAATAATTGCAATTGCAACTGGTACTGATTTTATTTGCAGCGCCTGGGCAACCTGTGGTTGGGCATCCACATCTACCGTACCAAGTTGCCAGGCATCTTTATCTGCCTGCTCTAACTTTCCTAATATCTCTAAAATCTCTTTAGATTGTCCACTCCTTGGTGACCAACAAAGAAGAATAATTACCTTTTCCTTTGATTTACTAACAAATTCAGCAACTAAATTCTCCTGTGTTACCACCTTGCCAAAAGCTGGAGTGGCATCTTGTGGTGGATTTTTTAGGGTGGAAAGATCAAAGACATTACCAAAGCCAGTCCCAGTTGGTTTATTAAAACTCATTAAACAAGTACTCCTGAATCCATACGATATGGCAAAACCTTCTCAATATAATCTTGGGTAGCAAAATCTAACCCAACATCTCGCCCAAGTTTTTCACCTAAATACCATCGGTTCTCTAGAACCTCATGAAATAACTGCGCCGGCTCAACTCTACCCTTTAAATTATCTGGTACTTGATTTACTACTCGCTGGAAAACATCAGATAGCCATTGCTTAACCACAATTGAGTGCGGCGTACTTGGTGGAAACTCCCGTGCCTTATATCGATCATAGGAGGCAAGTAATCGCTTTGCCTGCAGCTCCTCAGTTTGTAATCCCATTAACTCCGCTAATCGATTAGCGTGATAACGCGCTGCAACTAATTTTGGTTGAAACTTAAGTGCGCCCTTATCCCCTTGTGTTGTTACCTCAACCTCCTCAACCGCAAAACCTAAATCTTGCAGTGATCTCATTGCCCGCTCTACCGCCTGCCGATCTGATGCATCTAATATCTGTGGCTCCTTAAGCATCTTCCACAATCTTCGATACCTCTTTATTACACCATCGGATGCTCTAACTGGATTTATCTCCTTAGATAAAACACCAGCTACTGCTAAATCCTCTAATTCTGCTGCCACATTAAAGTGAGCTAACTCTAAATCATGCTCTCGTTGGCCATCAGATAATGATTTTTGAAACTCACCAGTCTCAGCATCTACTAGGTATGCGGCGAAATCATTGGCATCTCTTCTAAATAAGGTATTAGATAGTGAGCAATCCCCCCACCAAAAACCAAGTAGGTGAAGCCGCACTAAAAGTAATGCCAGGGCATTTGCCATATTTAATATCTCAGTAGGAGTAACTGATCCACTTAAAATAACTCGGTATGGCAATGAGTAAGGAAGATACTTTGTTACCAGCGCAGGCGGTAGTTCATTACCAGCAGAATCAACCCGGCCCTCAATAACTGCAACTGGCTCAACACATGGCGCAGTTTGCTGATTTAAATCCCGCAGCAATGTGTACTCACGATTTGCAAACTCAGTAACAGTCTCTTTAATAGCAAAGATTTCGCTATTACTTTTTTGTGGATTTGATCTAATTAATCGAACCACATGCCGTGAGATACCACGCATAGAGGTGAGCACCTCATCCTCTGGCCAGCCTTCAAGTGGTTTATCCCAGGGCAGATTAGCTAGGGTGGCAATCTCTTGGCCCAATCCTTTGATTCGAAGTCCACTCATAGGCTTATTCTCTCTTATTTAACTACTTAGCCACTAATCAGATCGTATGAAGTAAGTTAAAAGAAGGTTAAAATTCTCTTATGGCTAGATTTGCTAAACCAAAAATTGGTGTGAAGTTAGCACCCTTACTTCGTCGCAGAGTGAGTTCAAAAGCGATGGAGGATTTTGGTGAGGCTGGAAAACCTGTTGATACCACTCACCCCTTTTATTTTGGCTTTATGGTCACAGTTGGTGCACTTCTGGCCCTTACTACTCTACGGGCGTTGGCATCAGCCTCTGCAGTATTTATCTTAATTATTGTCTCAATCTTCTTAGCAGCTGGCTTAAACCCAGCGGTTTTATTTTTTCAAAACCGTGGCTTAAAGCGAGGTATGGCAGTTGGCGCAGTAATGGCATCGGTACTGCTATTTGTGGGGGTATTTATTGCAGTTGCAGTCCCGCCATTGATTGATCAGGGAAATGCATTTCTTAATAATGCTCCTCAATTAGTTAGAGATTTAAATAATAACGCATTTATTAATGATTTAAATAATAAGTATGGGGTAATTGATTCCCTGCAAAGTAAAGTGAACTCTTTAATTAAGGATGGCCAATTTGCGATTACCGCCTTTGGTGGGGTAATTGGGGTTGGTAAAGCGGTGGTCTCAGGTTTGGTATCTGCCTTAACTATCCTGGTTTTAACCCTTTACTTCTTAGCATCACTGCCACAGGTAATAGATATTGGCTTAAGGTTTGTGCCAGCATCACGCCGTATTCGGGTATCAAAATTAGTAAATGCAATTGTCGGCAGAGTTGGCTCCTTTGTCGGCGGACAAGCAATTATTGCCACTATCGCATCAATCTTTATTTTAATTATGGGCTTAATAATTGGTATGCCATATGCCGGACCCCTTGCCATGTTTGTTTTAATCTGTGGCTTTATTCCATTAATTGGCCACTTTATTGGCATGAGCGTTGTTACTTTAGTATCACTTACTAAATCACCAACTACTGCATTAGTTGCCCTAGCTGCCTATGTGATTTATGTTCAGATTGAAAATTATGTAATTACACCCCGTATTATGAAAAGATCACTATCAATTCCAGGGTTGGTAACAATTATTGCTGCCCTACTTGGTACATCTCTGCTTGGTTTAATTGGCGGCTTACTTGCAGTTCCTATTGCAGCTGCGGTATTACTAATTCTAGATGAGGTTGTCTTTCCAAGAGCTGATCAATCTTAAACTTCTGTTGGTAGTGGCAATCTACTTGGCGCAATAATCTTCAAAATCTCACTTAATACTAGATAAACCATCGGCTCACCTACCCAAAGATGTTTAGCGCCATCAACATTAATTTGCTTAAGATTTGTCAGCTTAGAAAATCTCAAGCTTGCTGCAGCAGGTTTTAAATACTCATCATGCTCTGGAATTAGGGCGGTGATGGGACGGCCATCATCCTTCCAAAATGCTAGATCCTCATCATTTGTAGCAATCATTGGCGGACTTAGCAGGATTAACTCTTTTATTCTTTTATCATGGGCATATTTAAGGGCTAACTCTGTGCCAAAGGACCAGCCAACTATATATAAATCTTTCACATGTAGTTGGCCAAAACAAAAATCTATTGCAGCTAATACATCTAACTTCTCACCAATGCCTTGATCAAACTCACCCCCACTTCTACCTGCTTCACTACTTGTGCCACGAGTGTTAAATCTAATTATTTGAATACCAGCAAGTGCTGGCAATCTATTTGCTGCCTTTTTAAATAGATGTGAATCCATCATTCCGCCTCCTGATGGATTGGGGTGAAGCATTAATAAAGATCCAGTTATCTCACCCTCAGGTGTTGCAACCTCACCAATTAGATTGAGCCCATCACTTGTTTTGATCGTAATTGGCCTGCGAAGTGCCGGCAAAACCGTTGAAGGGCGGATTAACTCAGGCATAAAAAGAGTTTACTCTTACCCCATGAGCACAACTGCCATCTTTGATAAGTGTGATCCAGCAACCGGTGAGGTGATTGGCCAATATAAGAATTTTTCCCAAGCTGAGGTATTCGCTTGCGTTGCTGCAGCACATCTTGCGAGTGTTAGGTGGGTAGAGTTTGGGTTTACCGCCCGCAAGAAAGTATTACTTAAGTGGGCTTCATATGTAACAAAAAATCATAATGAGATTGCAAAGTTAGTTGCCAAGGAGTGTGGCAAGCCAATTGGAGATGCTGCCCTTGAAGTTTCAATTGCAATTGATCACATTGCCTGGGCTGCAAAACATGCTGAGCAGATTATGCGCAAACAAGATCGACCATCTGGCTTATTAATGTTTAATATGAAGGCACAGGTGCAAAGATCACCCCTTGGTGTAGTTGGCGTTATTGGTCCATGGAACTATCCAATCTTTACTCCAATGGGCTCAATTGCATACGCTCTTGCTGCTGGCAATGCCGTGGTATTTAAACCATCTGAGTTCACACCTGGTGTTGGCATGTGGCTTGCTGATTCATTTGCCCAAATTGCACCCTTTGCAAACATCTTAACTACCGTCACTGGATTACCAGATACTGGAAAAGCGTTAACAGAGTCAGCAGTAAATAAGATCTCATTTACCGGTTCAACTAGAACAGCTAAAAAAGTTGCAGCAAGTTGCGCTGAGCGAATGATTCCAGTAGTTCTTGAGTGTGGTGGTAAGGATCCAGTAATTGTTGACACAGACGCTGACCTTAAGTTAGCTGCTGAGTACGCACT
Source organism: actinobacterium SCGC AAA278-I18 (assembly GCA_000378865.1). Lineage (GTDB taxonomy): Bacteria > Actinomycetota > Actinomycetes > Nanopelagicales > Nanopelagicaceae > Nanopelagicus. Next base: position 11,685 of record KB900424.1, read on the forward strand.
CTGGTCTGCAATGGCAAATGCTGGCCAATCATGTATTGGGGCTGAGCGAGTTTATGTAGTTGAATCTGTGGCTGATCAATTTATTGAGATTATTACCGATCTGGCTAAGAAAATTAAGGTTGGCAAAGATTACGGACCTGCCACGATGCCATCACAATTAAATGTAATTCAATCTCACCTAGGTGATGCCAAAAATAAAGGTGCAAAGTTTTTATTAGGAGGAGCCGACTCAGTTAAGGGCGCATTTGTTGAGCCGGTAATTATGGTTGATGTGCCAGAGGATTCAACTGCGATGACCCAGGAGACCTTTGGTCCTACCCTTGCAATAAATAAAGTTCTTAACACAGATGAAGCAATCAGATTATCTAATGCCAGCTCATACGGCCTTGCTGCTGCAGTCTTTTCAAAACGAAATGGTGAGCAGATTGCATCAAAATTAGCTTGCGGGATGGTCTCAATTAACTCAGTATTTTTATTTGCAGCCATTCCTTCGGTGCCATTTGGTGGAGTTAAGGACTCAGGCTATGGAAGAATTCATGGCGCAGAGGGCTTACTTGAGTACACCTACGCACGTACAGTAGTTAAAACTAGATTTAAGATACCGTTGAAATTTACCTCCTTTGGCCGCACAAAGTTATCTGAGAAGGTATTAACTACCTTAATTAAACGTTTACACGGCAGGGGTAAGTAAGTACTTTCCACCTTTTCTATACAACTATTTACCTCTCGTTCACCTGCCAAAATTGATAAACACACTGGCGGGGTGAGAAAATTTACTCACTTCCCTAAACAGCTCTTAATTGACTGAAGAAGGGAGGATGCCATGGCACAAATTATTGAATTTCCTTGCTGCAATTTCTGCCGTTCAGTTGAGCTTGGAATATTTCTTACTGAAAAAAACAACCCAATGGTTATGTGTGATGAGTGCGGATACGCCTGCACTGCCACTATCGAACACCTTGACCAACCATTAACTAAAGTATCTGTTTCTTAACTGGTACTTAAAATTTAGTAAGTAGCTCTACCGCCTGAGATATCAAAGGTAAATCCGGTGGTAAATGAGCATGCCTTGGATCCCATAAATGCAATTATCTCTGCAACCTCACTTGGTTCACCAAGGCGACCTGCTGGAATCTTTGCGATCATGTAATCCAAAGTTTCCTTTGCGGTGTTCACATTAATTGGAGTGGCAATTACCGCAGGTGCTAAGGCATTAATAGTTATGCCATCTGTTGCCACCTCTTTAGCAACACCTTTCACAAAACCAATTAGGCCAGCTTTTGCAGTGTTGTAGGGAGCCATCTTTGGATTTCCCTCTTTGCCAGCAATGGAAGCAACTTGAACAATTCGGCCATACTTTTGTTTTTTCATAATTGGTAGTACTGCCTGGGTTAACCAGATCGCACCAAATAGATTTACCTGTATTACTTTTTGAAAATCATCCCACTTAATATCCTCAACTAAAACACCAGTAGGCCCTGGATAGCCTGCGCAATTTATTAATGCATCAACTCGATTATGTTTCTTAGCTAAATTAGAAATTAGCTCCATCACGCCAGATTGATTTGAGATATCTAATAACGCAGATTCGGCAACACCGCCTGCTTTTTTAATCTCACTAACTGTTTGATCTAAACCTGCTTGATTTAAATCAACACAGATAATAGATGCGCCACGGGAGGCGATTAATTGGGCAGCTGATCTGCCAATCCCACTGGCAGCGCCAGTAACAATTACTACCTGGTCTGCGTAGGAGGTCTGCTCAAAGCCGCTGTTGTTACTCATTATTATCCGATTATACTTGTCTCTACTCTTATATAAAAAATGATTTGAATGGAGCATCATGGCATCATGGCCCAGCACAAGAGATCCAAAAGGACCGATGAAGCGCTCAATTGGAATACTAAATAAACAAAAGATCCAATCCCAAGATGCAGATGCTCTGCCTGAGTCAGGCAAAAGATTTGCCGACGGCTCCCGTTACAAAATTGAGATTCCTTCAGTTGAGGGACCTGCTGCCTTTAAAACTGTAATTGATGAGGCAAAAAAACATAAATTAATAATTCATCGCATCTCCCAAGGCTCTGGAATTATGATGCAAACCGATGCTGAGATTAAGCAGATGGTTGCGATGGGTAAAAAAGAAAAGATTGAGGTTTGTTTATTTGTTGGTCCTCGTGCATCTTGGGATATTGGCAAACAGGTATCAGCCTCTGCCGGTGTAATCGCATCTCCAACCCTTCGCGGTGGTGATCAACTTAGATTTGCGTTAGAGGATGTAATACATGGAGTTAATTTAGGCCTGCGCAGTGTTTTAGTTGGCGATCTTGGTTTGTTAAAAGTACTAGGTGAGGCAAAACGCAAAGGAGATTTGCCAAAGGAGTTAATTCTTAAAACCTCTGTTGCTTTAGTTTGTAATAATCCGGCAACTGCTGCACTACTTGAGGATCTTGGTGCTTCAACATTAAATCTTGCAACCGATCTATCTTTGCAACAAATAGCAGCAATCCGATCCCAAGTGGATATTCCAGTTGATATTTATGTCGAAGGACCAGATGATTTTGGTGGGGCAGTTCGTCATTATGAAAGCCCTGATTTGGTGAGGGTTGCAGCTCCTATTTATTTGAAATTCACACTTCGTAACTCACCTGGTTTGTATCCATCAGGAGCACATATTCAAGGTTTAGTTGAATCAACTGCACGTGAGCGAGTCAGAAGAGCTGCGATAAGTAAGGCGATATTAGATCGGTATGGATTTAATACGTAATGCCTAAACTATTAATTTTTGGCGGCACTGGTGTGCTTGGTGCTGCAATTGCTGAGAAATACCAAGCAAATGAGTATCAGGTAACTTATGGAGTTCGAAAAATAAGTAATCCAGATAACCAATTCCTGCTGCCATTAACTGAAGAACCAGTACCAGAGCTCTTAAAAGGTCAGTTATTTGATACGGTAATTTTTGCGCAAGGGGCAAATAATAATGATTCGGTAATGAATCATTCGATAGATGATTTAAATAGATTATTTGAGGCAAATGTTACTTTTATTAGTGAAACTTCTAAAGCATTAATCTTGCATAACCTAATTAAGCACAAGGGGAAAATTGTTATTTTAAGCTCCTTCTGGGAGCAATTAACCAGACAGGACAAGATGTCTTATACCGTTACCAAGGCAGCCGTTGGCGGCCTAGTTAGATCGATGGCAGTTGATTTAGGAAATGCCAAAGGTATTTTAGTAAATGGTTTACTTCCTGGAGTAGTTGATTCGCCAATGGCACGTGACCTACTAAAACCTGAGCAGATTGAGAATGTGCAATGGCAAACTCCAGGTCATCAAATGGTCGTACCTCTTGATGTGGCAAATGCTGCTTATCTATTAGGTTGTGAAGATAACACTGCAATCTCTGGTCAATCTCTATTTGTTGATTACGGCTTCTCTGTCGCCAGAGTCTTATAGGAAAACTTGTGAGTGTTGAGTTGTTAGATGAAACAACGGTTATTGATTATCTAATTAGTAAAGGCGTAATTGGAAGCAATGAGCTTGCTGAGGTTGAAGTATTAACCGGTGGAGTCTCAAATGTAGTATTAGCAATTACTACCCCAAATAAAAAGTTAGTTTTAAAGCAGGCGCTTGCGGAGCTTAAGGTAAGTGAAAAATGGGAGGCAGATCAGCGCCGGGCAATTGTTGAGGCAAATGCTATTGAGTTATTTCATCAATTAAGTCCAGCACAGGTCCCAAAGTTAGTTTTTCTAGACTCTGAGCGCTTTATTTTGATTTTAGAGCGAGTTCCAGTTGGTAGTACGGTTTGGAAATCAGATCTTCTAGCTGGGGTAATTAATCCAGATATTGGCGCTAAGTTAGGTAAGACACTTGCTACTTGGCATAACTTTGGTGAGAACAATCCAGAGGCAAAAATAAAGTTTATGGAGGACTCATTATTTGAACAACTACGCATCGATCCCTTCTATCGCTTTGTAGCGGTGAAGAATCCTCAGATTGAGGTGGCGATTAGAAAGTTAATCAATGAGTTAGAGGGAGATAAGACCACTATTGTTCATGGCGACTTCTCCCCTAAAAATATTATGGCGTCAATGAATGATGATATATATATTTTAGATTTTGAGGTTACCCATGTTGGTAATCCGGTATTTGATTTAGCTTTCTTAATTGCACATTTACTTTGTAAATTTTTTAGGGCAGAAGAGAGGTTGCAAGCAAAATTATTAGCAAATACTGCAACTACCTTTGTTCGCGAGTATAAAAAGCTACGACCGATTGATCAATCACTGGCCAAACACACCGCACTTATTGCACTTGCTCGGGTGGAGGGAAAATCAACTGTAAATTACCTAAGTAATGAGCAACAAAGGAAACTACAAAGCTTTACTAAATCAATATTGGCATCTAGTAATAGCACAACCGTTGAAGAGTTATTTGAAATGAGTGCTAAGTGAAGATCAATAGAGTTATTGGGTATCAGGTATTAGATTCGCGGGGCCGGCCCACAGTTGCTGCCTCTATTTCACTAACTGATGGCAGCACTCATACTGCACGGGTTCCATCCGGGGCATCTACTGGCGCACATGAGGCAAAAGAGTTACGCGATCGCGCAGGCAAGTTTGAAGAGAAATTTTATAGCGGTCTATCTGTGCAACAAGCGGTGTTAAATATCAATGAGAAAATTGCGCCTAAGTTAATTGAAGAACAAATTGATTTAAACTTTGTAGATAAACAATTAATTGAGTTAGATCCCAGTGAGAACCATGAAACTCTTGGTGCTAACGCAACCCTAGCTATTTCACTTGCCGCTGCAATCGCAGATGCCCACTCACAAAATCGATCACTTGCTAGATACTTTAAGCCAGATGGTGTATTAGAAATACCTATGCCGATGGTGAATATTTTATCTGGCGGCGCTCATGCCAATCGAAGCCTAGATATTCAAGATGTTTTGATTGTGCCAGTTGGTGCTAAATCCTTTACCCAGGCACTCTCTTGGATTGTGGCAGTTCGTGAGATGGCAGCAGTATTAGGCAAAGCGGACGGAAAAGTAACACATTTGGTTGCTGATGAAGGTGGCTTAGGTATTGCATTTGATTCGATTGAAAAAGCATGTGAATTTGTATGTAAGGTGATTGAAAGAGTTGGATTAAAAGTTGGCAGTGATATAGCACTTGCTTTAGATGTTGCGGCAACTCAATTTTTTGATGGTGAAAAGTACAATCTGGCAACTATGAATAAAAAATACACTTCAGATGAGTTTGTTAAATACATAAATACCCTAGTTTCAAATCAACCAATTATCTCAATTGAAGATCCATTTGCCGAGGATGATTGGGCTGCTTGGCAGCAATTTATGCAGGAGTGCCCAAGGAAACTTCAGGTATTAGGTGATGATCTTTTAACAACTAATTTAACAAGATTAAATAAGGCAATCGCTGAGAAAAGTGCTAATGCAATCTTGATCAAAGCTAATCAAAATGGCTTAGTTACATCAACTCTTAATGTCTTAAAACAAGCCAGGGCAAATAACTTTAATACGGTAGTTTCGGCAAGATCTGGAGAAAATGAAGATTCTTGGTTAGCCGATTTGGCAACTGGTTGGGGAGCTGGTCAAATAAAGGTTGGCTCAACCCATGGCAGTGAGCGAAATGCTAAGTGGAATAGATTATTAGAGCTTGAGGCAATAGAGAAAACTAAATTCGTTAATCCCTTTAGTTAAATATTAATGGGAGTGACGTGGCACGTAATCGCCACTGCTGCCAACTAGAAAGTCCAGATCCGCTCCCAAGTGTGCTTGTTGTACATGTTCGATATACATCTTGCTCCAGCCTCGCTCGGCCTTTGGTTTTGGCGGCACCCAAGCAGCTTTACGCTTTGCTAGCTCATCAGCTGAAATAAGTAGATTTAATTTACGATTTGGCACATCTAATTCAATCTCATCCCCATCCTGCACAAATGCAAGAGGTCCCCCAGCAGTTGACTCTGGCGATACATGTAATACAACTGTGCCATATGCAGTGCCACTCATCCTGGCATCGGAGATACGAACCATGTCGGTAACTCCTTGATCTAATAACTTCTTAGGCATTGGCATATTTCCAACCTCTGGAAACCCTGGATAACCTTTAGGGCCAGAGTTTTTTAAAACTAAAATACTTTCTTTAGTTACCGGCAGATTAGGGTCATCTGCAACCTTTAGATACTCTTCAATTTCATTAAATACTAAAGCTTTTCCTTTATGGGTTAGTAGGTTTGGTGAGGCGGCAGATACTTTTAAGATCGCACCATCTGGAGCAAGTGAGCCACGAAGAACCACAATGCCTGCCCCTGCTGCTTGAAATGGCTTATTTGCTGGAGTAATAACCTCTTTATTCCAATTCTCTGCGCCCTCAATATTTTCTTTAACTGTTTTTCCAGTAACTGTGATGTGATCGGTGTGAATTAAGTTTGCAATCTCCTTCATAACCGTTGGCACGCCACCTGCGTCAAAGAACTCCTCCATTAAAAATTTACCACTCGGCATCATATTGGCGATTACCGGTACATCTCTGGCTAACTTATCAAAATCATCAAGATTAAGTGGTACCCCAACTCTGCCAGCAATAGCGAGTAGGTGAACAACCGCATTTGTTGAGCCACCAATTGCAGCATTAATTTTGATCGCATTTTCAAATGCTTTCCGGTTTAATATCTTAGAAAGCTTAAGATCCTCTTGCACCATCTTTACAATTCGACGGCCAGATAATGTGGCAAGGGTAAATTTACGAGAGTCAACCGCCGGAATTGCTGCCGCTCCTGGCAACTGCACACCGAGAGCTTCGGTAACACATGCCATAGTTGATGCAGTTCCCATTGTCATACAAGATCCCTGACTGCGGGCTGAACATGATTCCATCGCCATAAACTCTTCAAAGGTAATCTTTCCACTTCTTACCTGCTCGCTATATTTCCAAACTAATGTGCCAGAGCCAACTGCTTGACCTTGGTAGCGACCATTAAGCATTGGTCCGCCAGTAATCATTAATGTTGGCAAGTCAACACTTGCCGCTCCCATTAATAATCCAGGTGGTGTCTTATCGCAATTGCCAAGTAATACAACGCCATCTAGTGGGTGAGATCTAATTAACTCTTCAACCTCCATCGCAAGCATGTTGCGATATAACATGGTGGTTGGTCGCTGCAACGATTCACTAAGTGACATTGCAGGGAAAACAAGAGGAAAGCCACCAGCCTCCCAAACTCCGCGCTTAACAGCTTCGGCAACATCATTTAATGTTCCATTACATGGATTTAGCTCCGACCAAGTATTAGCAATTCCAATTACCGGGCGGCCATCAAAAACATCTGGGGCATACCCTTGATTGCGAAGTCGTTCGCGGTGGATATAGCCACCCTTATCTTTAAGTCCAAACCAGTACTGGCTGCGGCGATCAAACTTCTCTTCGCTCACACTCGCCCTTTCCTGATCTTTTATGCTCTCAAATAATGAGAAAATCTCTATGTTAAGGTTTTCATATTCTAGTTGATTAGAGCCAAAACTTCACCTCAAGGGAAAAGTGAGAATAATGAGAATCGCTCGCCTAGGTCAGATGCATAAGGAAAAGCCAGCAGTAATAATCTCAGATACTGAGGCCGTCTTTGTTGATGACTTGATCAGTGATTTTAATCGAGTTGAGTTAGAAAATGGTGGGCTAGCCAAAATAAAAAATGCTGATTTATCTAATCGAGCTAAGGTTAAAATTGCAGATTATCGAATTGGATCTCCGGTTGCTCGGCCAACAAAAGTTATTTGTGTTGGCTTAAATTATGCAAAGCATGCAATTGAGTCTGGCATGACCCCACCTGCTGAACCAGTTATTTTTATGAAGGCACCAGATACTGTTATTGGACCAAATGATGAGATTGTGGTTCCACCTAACTCATTAAAGACAGATTATGAGGTTGAGCTTTGTGTAGTAATTGGTAAAAACGCACTTTATTTAAAATCACCAGAGCAGGCATCTGATTACATCCTGGGTTACACCATCTCTCAAGATGTCTCAGAGCGCCACTGGCAGGTTGAACGAAGTGGCCAGTGGGTAAAGGGCAAATCATTTCCAACATTTAATCCAATGGGACCATGGATTGTTACCGCTGATGAATTGGCTAATAACAAATTAGATCCAAATAATTTAGCTCTCTCCTGCACTATTGATGGGCAGGTAAGGCAAAACTCAAGAACTAATGATTTAATTTTTAATATCAACCACTGTGTTTGGTATATCTCCCAATTTATGGAGTTAAAGGCTGGGGATGTAATTAATACTGGAACCCCAGAGGGTGTTGGTATGGGCTTTAAACCAGAGAAATTCTTAAAAGGTGGCGAGAGTATTGTGACATCTATTGAAGGAATTGGAACTATAAAAAATAAGGTTGTTAATTACAAGTAACTAGATTGCCTTATTGCTGCGCACGCCATTAACAACTCGCTCAACTCCATATGGATTAGCGTTTTGTAGCTCTGCTGGTAATTGATTGTCTGGAAAGTTTTGATAAACAACTGGTCTTACAAAGCGAAATAGTGCATCTAAGCCAACAGAGGTTGTGTGGGTAGAGGATGATGGCCATTGGCCGCCATGATTTTGCGCTGCTGTTACCGAAACTGAGGTTGAAAAACCATTCCAGATAACACGGCCTGCGATCTGACTTAATTGCGCAACTAGCTCCTTAACATTTTCACCAGCTACTGCATGAAGTGCAGCTCCTAATTGACCCTCCATTAATTTAGCTACAGATAGGAATTGAGTAAAAGGTGCACGAATTATTACTGAGGTTGGACCAAAATGTTCTTCAAGTAGATCACGGTTATTTTTAACATCATCCCAATTAACCACAAAGATAGTTGGAGTTACGCCAAAACCATCAGTATTAGCTGTGCCAGTTATTACTTTAATCTCTTTTGATTTATTTAATGATGAGATTGCTTCGTTAAATCTACTAGCTATAGCCTTGTTTAATAATGGTCCAACTTTTTGCGCTGCAACGTAGGCTTGAACCTGCGCAATAAATTTATCACCAGCATCATCATCTGGCACAACCATAATTCCAGGTTTTGTGCAGAACTGACCTGAACCAAGAAGTGCTGAATCCATCGCAGCTTTAGCTAACTCATCTGCTTTTTCATTTAGTGCACCAGGTGTGAAGAAAACTGGATTTAAAGAGCCCATCTCGGCATAAACTGGAATTGGAACCGGCCGCTCCTGTGATAATTTAATTAATAATTTCCCAACCATGCCAGAGCCAGTAAAACCAATTGCAGTTACCTCAGGTGCTTTTGCTAACCAATGAGTTATCTCAGGATTTACACCCTGCACAATTGAAAATAATTCTTTAGGAAAACCTTGTGAGGTTAAACCTTTAACTACTGCTTCATAAACTAGCGCACAGGTATTTGGATGTGATGGATGAGCTTTAGCAATTACTGGACAGCCGGCAGCAAGTGCTGATGCGGTGTCGCCTCCGGCAACTGAGAATGCCAATGGAAAGTTAGAAGCAGCAAATATTGCAACAACTCCTAATGGTTGCTGTGATTTGCGTAGATCAGGGCGGGCTACAGGCAGAAAGTTAGGATCTGCTAAATCAATAATTGGTAGAAGATGCCCGCCACTTTTAACTAAGTTAGCAAATGCTCTAATCTGAATAACAGTTCGCATCACCTCACCAGTTAGGCGTGCCATCGGAAGTGCAGTTTCAAGATGGGCACACTCTGCTAATTTATCTTTTTGTTCCTCAATTGCATCGGCAATTGCATTTAGTAATGCAGATCTCTGGGTTGGATTAGTAGATGAAAGTTTTGTTTTAACACTATCGGCAGCTTTAATTGCAGCACTTGTTTGAACTAAATCCCACTCCGCTATCTCTGCCCCAATAGCTTGACCTGTTGCTGGATTTTGGGCGGTAAAAGTTTTACTCATTTTCTAACTATAACTAAAGAAGGGAAATTTAAATATTCCTATAGCAAAAATCTCAGTATCTAGGAGCACTTCTAGTGCGCTCAACCTTTGGCTTTCGCTTATTTCGCTTACTCCAACAGATGTTGTGCCAATGGCGACGGGTTTCAGCATCATGTTCTAGCCATGCCACAGTGTGTGGGGTGGCCATGGGAATTATCTGATCACATCCAGGACATCGATATGGTTTATTTGAAGTTGAGCCACTTATTAAGCGGACTACAAAGATGCCATCATCATGCTCTTCAATAGATTCATTTGATGTCGTCAACTCTCGCTCTTCATTATGGGTCACAGACGCCTTGCGCTTGCTCTTAGAAGTTTTTTTACGCGTACTCACAGGATTATTCTCCCAATCAATTTAAGTTTTTATTACCAATTACGGCATGATGTCGCCATGAGCCAATCCCATGCGATCGAAGTCCGTGGCCTTGTTAAAAAATACGGCAATAAAGCGGCGGTAGCTGGCGTTGATTTAACTGTTGAGCAGGGTGAAATATTTGCACTCCTTGGACCAAATGGTGCTGGTAAAACCACAATCGTTGAGATTTTAGAGGGTTACCGAAAGGCAGATTCTGGTCAGGTAAAGGTTTTAGGTTTTGATCCAGCTACAAAAGGGGGTGCTGGACAAAGATGGCGTAATCAAATTGGAATTGTTTTCCAATCAACTAATGATTCGGCAGATCTTTCAGTAATTGAGACAATCTCTCACTTTGCAAATTACTATGAAAACCCACGGGATGTACAACAAGTAATTGATGAGGTTGGGTTACGCGAAAAAATTAATGCTAAGGCACGTGAGTTATCGGGCGGGCAAAGACGCAGATTAGATGTAGCACTTGGAATTATTGGCTCACCACAGCTTTTATTTTTAGATGAACCAACCACTGGTTTTGATCCGGAGGCCCGTCGATCATTTTGGGAGTTAATTAGAACATTAAAAGCAGAGGGGGCAACCATTCTTCTTACTACTCATTACCTAGATGAAGCACAGGCGTTAGCAGATCGAGTTGGCGTAATTAATGAAGGACAGATTATTGAAATTGCTACTCCAGATACTTTAGGTGGACGCAACAATGCACCAGCCAAAGTGATGTGGCTAGAAAATGGCAGTACACAAGAGATATTAAGTAAAAACCCAACTGAAGAGGTTATTAAGTTAGGTCAAAGATTTAATGGCCAGATACCAGAGCTACAAGTACTGCGACCAAATCTTGAGGAGATATATCTGCGGATGATTGGTGAAGTTAAATGAATTCATTAAGAAATACATTAAGAATTGGGGTATTGCGAGGCGGTCTTGAGTTAAAACAATTTTTACGCCAGCGAGAGTCAGTGGTCTTTACAATATTCTTTCCAGTTATTTTGCTCTTTATATTTGGCACAGTATTTAAAGACACGATTGCGCCAGGGGTAACCTTTAGTCAGTACTTTGTAGCAGGCATGATTGCATCAGGTTTAGTAAATACTGGTTTTCAACAACTTGCGATCACCATTCCAATGGAACGAGACTTTGGCACATTAAAGCGGTTACGTGGGACACCAATGTCTGTATCTTCTTACTTTATTGGTAAAGCATTATTAGTAACTATATTGATGATTATTCAAACTGCACTACTTTTAATATTTGGCACATTAATGTTTGGCTTAAACATGCCATCTGATCCATCTATTTGGCTTACCTTTACCTGGTTAGTGATCTTAGGAAGTGCTTGTTCAACTGTGCTAGGAATTGCATTTTCGGTGGTGCCAAAAAGTGGTCGAGGTGCTTCTGCAGTCGTATCCCCTATTGTGATTATCTTGCAATTTTTTAGTGGTGTATTTTTTGTATTTACTTCACTTCCATCTTGGATGCAGCAGTTTGCTGCATTATTTCCACTCAAGTGGCTAACTCAAGGAATGAGATCAGTCTTTTTGCCAGCAGATTTTGCTACCCAAGAGGTTGCTAAATCTTGGGAGATAGGAAAGATCGCATTAGTACTTATTCTTTGGTTAATATTTGGCTTAGTTTTTGCGATTAGAAGCTTTAAATGGAGTAAAGAGTGAGATCTAGATTATTAATAGCAGCTACTCTGACTACCTCGCTAATAACATCAACTGCTTTTGCGGCTACGCCAACACCAAAGCCAAGTACTACTCCAATTAAACCAACTGTTGCTCCTTCAGCTTCGCCAACTACTACTTCAAGCACAGTGCCAAGTAAAAAAGCTACAACTAAAAAACCGGTTAAGAAAAAGGTTAAGAAAACCGCTACCCCAATCCCGTCACCATCACCTGTGTGGCCACCAGAAGGATTTACTGTAAACAATGGAATTTATGCAAAAATTCCAACTGGGAAAGAGTTACTAGGCCTTATCTCGGCAAAGATTGGATTAGCCACAGAAGTTAAAAAATGTGAAACAAATGCATGTGGTGCAGTAATTGTTGCAGCTGATTTCATATGTAAATGGTGGGAAATTAAATCACTAGTTTCAGGAATTGATCCATCTGACCCAAATAAAAAGATTTTGCTCGGAAGCCTGCGTACTACATACGGTGAGCTTGGACCTTATACATATGCAAATATTTTACTAATAAGTAATGAGCCAATGTTTTTACCAGCAGCTATCGATCCAAATACTGGCCAGGCAGCAGCAATGGTTGCTAAAAATGGCATCGTAGTTGGAAATATTCAAGCAATATGTCATAAATCTGCAACTGATGAAAAAATCCCAACTAATATTTATTCACCAGTCAAATAATATTTAGGAGCCAAATTGCTAGGCGGTATCAATAACACCTTATTTTTAACCTCGCTATCTGGCTTTGTTGTTGTGGCGTTTTTAGCATTAATGCTTAGATGGGCATTTTCAAATAATAAATCATTAATTGAAGCACCAAAAAATATGGGTACACAAGATCAATACGGCTTACTTCAGGTGGCGGACTCCCCAAAAAATCATATTGAGGGAGAGATTGTTCGTCAAAAATTATTAGCTGTTGGTATTAAGGCAACACTTACTCAAACAAAAGATGGGCCTAAAATTTTAGTTTTTGAAAAGGACTTAAAAATTGCTAAGGCAACCTTAAATAGTTAACGGTTTGCTCCTGGTACCCAAAGTTGGTCACCAATTTCTTTGTTTGCATAACGTGCTATTACGAAAAGTAGATCAGATAATCGATTTAAATACTTTGCGGTGATTGGATTTACACCGCCGCCAAATGCATGAATTGCATGCCAGGTATCTCGCTCTGCTCTCCTAGTAACGGTGCGAGCAACATGCAGTAGTGCTGCTGCTGGTGTACCAGATGGTAAAACAAATGAGCGAAGTGGTTGCAAACTTTCATTGTATTTATCAATTTGCTTCTCAAGATAATCAATTTGAGATTCTAAAACTCGAAGTGGTTCAGAGACAGGTTTATCTACAACAGGTGTACAAAGATCTGCGCCAACATCAAAAAGATCGTTTTGAATTCTAACTAATAGCTTTTTAATTTCATCATCTTTGATATCCCCCATCGCAAGGACTACACCAATTGATGAGTTTGCTTCATCAACGGTGGCGTATGCCTCAAGCCGTGGATCGTTTTTAGAGGTTCGGCTCATGTCCCCGAGTGAGGTAGTGCCATCATCACCGGTTTTTGTGTAGATGCGGGTTAGGTTGACCATGAACGCACCTTACCTTAAGCAATTACAATGGGGAATTATGGATCGCTTGCGCGTAGTTGGTGGTGCCAGATTAGCTGGCATGGTCACTGTTGCTGGCGCAAAAAATTCCGCCCTTAAATTAATGGCCGCTGCCTTACTTGCTCCTGGTAAAACAACTATTACTAATCTGCCAGTAATTGCCGATGTTGATTATATGGCTGAGTTGCTAACCAGATTAGGTTGCAAGGTAGAGATAAATCCTAATAAGGATGCGGTAAGTATTCAGGTGCCAGAGATACTTGGTCACCGAGCAGATTATGACTTAGTAAGAAAGATGCGGGCTTCGATAAATGTCCTTGGTCCGCTCATTGCTAGAGTAAAAGAGGCAGAGGTTGCACTTCCTGGCGGAGATGCAATTGGCTCCCGTGGATTAGATTTTCACATAAATGGCTTAACTGACATGGGCGCAGATATCACATCAGAGCATGGCTTTGTTATTGCTAAAGCTCCTGCTGGATTAAAAGGTGCAGCAATTACATTGGAGTTTCCTAGTGTGGGAGCAACTGAAAATATTATGACCGCTGCCACCTTAGCTAACGGAATTACCACAATTGATAATGCTGCTCGTGAACCAGATGTAGTAGATCTTGGTGAATTTTTAATTGCAATGGGAGCAAAAATAACTGGACTTGGTAGCCACACCATCACGATTGAAGGAGTTAAGGAATTAAAGCCAACTACTCATGCCACATTGGCAGATCGAATTGTCTCAGGAACTTGGGCATTTGCAGCGGCTATGACAAAAGGTGATATCACGATTGAAAATGGCAGAGCAGATCATCTTGAGATGCCATTGGATAAGTTGGTTGAGGCTGGCGCAGTTATTACAACCACTAAAAATGGCTTTAGGGTGAAGATGGATAAACGTCCATTAGCAGTTGATGTAGCAACCCTTCCCTATCCTGGGTTTCCAACCGATCTGCAGCCTATGGTTATAACTTTAAATGCCATTGCTGACGGAACATCATTGGTTACCGAGAATGTTTTTGAAGGACGATTTATGTTTGTTAATGAGTTATTGCGCTTGGGAGCGAAGATTCAAGTAGATGGACACCATGCATCCATTACTGGCATAGAGCAATTATCAGCTGCTCCTGTTGCAGCCACAGATATTAGAGCCGGTGCTGGCCTAGTTTTGGCAGCGTTGGTAAGTGATGGTGTAACTATTATTGAGGATGCATTCCATATTGATCGTGGATACCCTGATTTTCCTAGCCAATTACAATCATTAGGAGCTGATGTCAGTAGAGCATAATTTTCCAGATCGCAACTTAGCGCTGGAATTAGTCCGAGTCACTGAGACTGCCGCAGTTGCTGCCTCTGCTTGGGTAGGCCGAGGGGATAAAGATGCTGCCGATGGCGCTGCAGTTGCTGCGATGCGCAAGATGATTAATACCGTTGATATGTCAGGTGTGATTGTGATCGGTGAGGGTGAAAAAGATAATGCACCAATGTTACATAATGGTGAAAAAGTTGGAAATGGTAGCGGACCAGAGTGTGATGTGGCAGTTGATCCAATTGATGGCACCACATTAACCTCAAATGGTTTAAATGGCGCAGTAAGTGTGATTGCTCTTGCACCACGAGGTGCAATGTTTGATCCAAAAGGTGCATTTTATATGAACAAGATTGTTACTGGACCGGAGGCTGCATCGGTAATAGATATAACTGCACCAGCTGGTGAGAATGTAAGAAGGGTTGCAAAAGCAAAAGGTGTTGATGTAAGTGATATAACTGTAATTGTCTTAGATCGGCCGCGCCATAGCAAATTATTAGAAGAGTTACGAAAAGCTGGGGCTCGAATTAGATTAATTAGAGATGGTGATGTAGCGGCAGCAATTGAAACTGCTCGCGCTGGCACCGGTATTGATATTTTAATGGGAATCGGTGGCACGCCAGAGGGTGTAGTAACAGCTGCAGCAATGAGGGCGTTGGGTGGGGTAATTCAAGGACAACTTGCGCCACAAAGTGATAGTGAAAAAGCATCGGCAGTAGCTGCTGGCCATGATCTATCTAAGGTTTATGCAACAAATGATTTAGTTGCATCCGATGATGTTTTCTTCTCCGCTACTGGAATTACCGATGGTGAGTTACTGCGCGGGGTACGGCATACTAAATTTGGATTAGTTAGCCACTCATTAGTTATTAGGGGTAGATCAAAAACGGTAAGAATTATTGAAACTGAGCACGTTTTTAATTAATTGCGCTCTCACCAAGAATAGATACTCGGTTATTTGAAACTGAGATAAAGCCACCATTAATTACAAAATCATTTACGCTGCCATCGGATGCTTTAATTGAAACAGTGCCATCGGTAAGTACCCCAAGAAGTGGTGTGTGATTAAGGAGAATTCCTAAATCACCATCGAGTGTGCGAGCAGAAACCATTGTTGCTTCACCACTCCACACCCGCTTCTCTGGGGTAACTACCTCAACCTTTAGCAATGTATCTGACATAGTTAGGACTTAGCCAACTCTGCTGCTCGTCGCTCTACATCATCTAAGCCACCACACATAAAGAATGCCTGCTCTGGAACATGGTCATACTTTCCATCAGCGAGCGCTTCAAATGCTGCAATGGTTTCAGTTAGCGGAACAAATGAACCATCTAGGCCGGTAAAGACCTTTGCGACGAATGTATTTTGAGATAAGAAACGTTGAATACGGCGAGCTCTTCCTACCAGGATGCGATCCTCTTCAGAGAGTTCATCAATACCTAAGATTGCAATAATATCTTGCAGATCTTTATATCGCTGCAGAATTTGTTTGATTCGGTTTGCAACTCGGAAGTGGTGCTCGCCAATATAGCGAGGATCTAAAATACGAGAGGTTGAATCAAGTGGATCTACCGCAGGATAGATACCAAGCTCAGAGATTGGACGTGACAACACTGTAGTTGCATCTAAGTGAGCAAAGGTTGTGTGTGGTGCTGGATCGGTAATGTCATCTGCTGGAACATAGATTGCCTGCATCGAGGTAATTGAGTGACCACGAGTTGAGGTAATACGCTCTTGCAGCTGACCCATCTCATCAGCAAGTGTTGGCTGGTATCCAACAGCTGATGGCATACGGCCAAGCAGTGTTGAAACTTCAGAACCAGCTTGAGTAAAGCGGAAAATATTATCGATGAACAAAAGCACATCCTGCTTCTGCACATCACGGAAGTACTCAGCCATTGTTAATGCAGAAAGTGCTACCCGAAGACGTGTGCCAGGTGGCTCATCCATCTGTCCAAAGACCAATGCAGTTTTGTTAATAACACCAGTCTCTGTCATTTCTAGGAATAAGTCATTTCCCTCACGGGTACGCTCACCAACTCCGGCGAACACAGAAACACCACCAAAGTTTTCAGCTACTCGATAAATCATCTCTTGAATAAGCACAGTCTTACCAACACCTGCACCACCAAATAATCCGATCTTTCCACCCTTTACATAAGGAGTTAAAAGATCAATAACTTTAATTCCAGTTTCAAACATCTCAGTCTTTGATTCAAGTTGATCAAATGCTGGAGCGGTTCGATGGATTGGCCATCGCTCTTTAATATCTAGTGAGGAGGTTGGCACATCTAATGATTCACCCAAGGTATTAAAAACATGTCCCTTTGTTACATCTCCAACTGGAACTGAGATCGCACTTCCAGTATCAGTAACTGTTGAACCACGAACCATGCCGTCAGTTGGTTGCATAGAGATCGCGCGCACTAAGTTGTCACCAATATGTTGGGCGACCTCAAGTGTTAACTTCTTAGTCTCACCCCCCAATGTGACATCAATATTTAATGCATTAAAGATGGCTGGCATTGCATCGGCTGGAAATTCAATATCCACTACCGGTCCAATTACACGGGCAACTCTTCCAGTTGCTGTTTTAACTGACATTATTCACTCCCTGCGCTAGCTGAGGCGAGCGCATCTGCGCCGCCTACGATTTCACTGATCTCTTGGGTAATTTCGGCTTGACGAGCCGCATTTGCAAGTCGGGTTAAGGACTTTATTAAATCATCAGCATTGTCAGTTGCTGATTTCATAGCACGACGACGAGCTGCATGCTCACTGGCTGCAGATTGCAACATCGCATTAAATACTCGAGCCTGAATGTAACGAGGTAGTAATGCATTTAATACCTCACCAGCATTTGGTTCGAATTCATACATAGGCATTATGCCGGTCGTCGTAGCTGACTCAACAACCTCAAGTGGCAGCATTCGCTTAGCCTCTGGAGTTTGTGTAATCATGGATTTAAACTCAGTATAAATAATGTGTAGTTCATCAACGCCATTTAAATCCACCTGCGCATCTGCAATAAAGGCAGCTATTAGTGAATCTGATACCTCTTTAGCGTGGGCGTAGGTTGGATTATCTGAGAAACCACTCCAGGAGGCGGTTATCTTGCGATTTCTAAATTTATAGAAGTTAATTCCTTTTCTTCCTACTAAATATGAATTTACCTCAAGGCCACGAGATTGCAGAAGTGCTACTAATTGATCACCCTCTTTAATTGCCGCATTTGAGTACGCACCTGCCATACCCCGGTCTGCAGTAATAATTAATACCGCTGCACGCTTTGGATTTAAAGATGCGGTAGTTAATGGATGATTAGTACTAGATAAAGATGCAACCGCAGAGACTGCCCGAGTTAATTCATTGGCATAAGGAGATGAGGCAGCAACCTTTTGTTGCGCCTTAACAATGCGAGAGGCTGAGATTAGCTCCATCGCTTTGGTTATCTTCTTAGTCGCCTTTACCGACCGCATACGGCGGCGATAAATACGAAGTTGGGCACCCATTTGTTTACTCTCTTATCTCTTCTTTTTTCTGCTCTATTGCTTCTTTACCGCAGGCACTTGCCGAGTAATTTGCTCATTATCTTCACCAGATAATGCATCAGCTTTTTTCTCATTAACAACTGGCGCAACAGATGATTTAAACTGTGTTTTAAAGCTAGTGATTGCCTCTGTTAAAGCAGCGGCTGTGTCATCTGATAGTTCGCGAGTAGTTGAGATGACATCAAAGATTTGCTTGCGCTCACGAGATATAAACTCTAAGAACTCACTCTCAAAGCGGCGAATATCTGCAACGGCAACTGAATCCATATTGCCAGTAGTTCCAGCCCAAATCGATGCAACTTGGCGCTCTACAGAAAAGGGTGAGTACTGACCTTGCTTTAGTAACTCAACCATTCGAGCACCGCGCTCTAATTGTGATTTAGATGCAGCATCAAGATCAGAACCAAAGGCAGCAAATGCCTCTAACTCACGAAATTGGGCAAGATCTAACCGAAGCCGGCCAGCAATCTTTTTCATCGCCTTAGTTTGTGCAGAGCCACCAACACGTGAAACAGAGATACCAACATTTATCGCCGGGCGAACACCTGCGTTAAATAAATCAGTCTCTAGGAAGCACTGACCATCGGTAATTGAGATTACGTTGGTGGGAATGAAAGCTGATACGTCATTACCTTTTGTTTCAATAATTGGTAGCCCAGTCATCGAGCCACCGCCTAACTCATCAGATAATTTGGCACAACGCTCTAATAAACGGGAGTGTAAATAGAAAACATCGCCAGGATATGCCTCGCGGCCCGGTGGGCGCCTTAGCAATAGCGATACAGAACGATAAGCCTCTGCTTGTTTTGATAGATCATCAAAAACAATTAATACATGTTGTCCCTTATACATCCAGTGCTGACCAATTGATGAGCCGGTGTATGGAGCTAGGTATTTAAATCCAGCAGGATCAGAGGCAGGAGCAGCCACAATTGTGGTGTAAGCCATCGCGCCAGCTTCTTCTAATGCACCCTTAACCGATGCAATAGTTGAACCTTTTTGACCAATTGCAACATAAATACATTTAACCTGCTTCTTTGGATCCCCACTCTTCCAGTTCTCCATTTGGTTAATAATTGTGTCAACTGCAATTGCAGTCTTACCAGTCTGGCGATCACCAATAATTAATTGGCGCTGACCGCGACCAATTGCAGTCATTGAGTCAATCGCTTTAATACCTGTTTGCATTGGCTCTTTTACTGGTTGGCGCTGCACAACAGATGGTGCTTGAATTTCAAGCGCACGAGTGGCTTCAGCTTTAATCTCACCCTTGCCATCAATTGGCCGGCCTAACGCATCTACTACTCGGCCAAGAAAACCATCGCCAACTGGAACAGAGAGAATCTCTCCAGTACGACGAACAGCTGTTCCTTCTTCAATTCCGGTGAACTCACCCAAAATTACAACACCAATTTCGCGCACATCTAAGTTCAGCGCTAGTCCTAGTGTGCCGTTTTCAAATTTTAATAATTCATTTGTCATAGTCGATGGCAGACCAGAGACGCGAGCGATGCCATCACCTGCTTCGGTTACGCTGCCAATTTCATCTTTAACTGCAGCTCCTGGTTTGTATGCAGCGACATGTTTTGCCAGTGCATCCCGAATCTCTTCGGGGCGGATTGTAACTTCGGCCATCTTCTCTCTTCTCTCTCTTTAAATAACAGACGCTTTCGTATCTGTTAAAGCTAACTTACGAGCGCTCTGCCCGCTTCTGCTAAACGATTAAAAACAGTTCCGTCAATAACATCATCGGCATATCTAATTGATATGCCACCTAAAACCTTTGGGTCAATCTCAATATTTACATGAACCTCTTTGCCCATCTGCTTAGTTAAAGCGGCTACTAATTTACTTCGCTGGGCATCACTTAATGCGATCGCACTCTTTATGTGTGCAACTAACCGATCCTTGCGTGTTGAAACATAATGTGAGTAAGTAGTAAGAGTGGAATCAATACTGCGGCCACGGCGTAGTACTACTACCCGGCGCAATAAATTAATAGTTGAGTTTGCATACTTACTTTTAACTACCGCTTCAAGCAGTGCAACCTTGCCCGCATCTGAATCGGCGGAGGTATTAAGCGCTTGACGCAAATCAGGATTGGCGATTAATACTCTAGTGAAATCAAATAATTGATCTTCTAGCTTTTCTAACTCATTATTTTTTTCAGCAGCGCTAGCCTCTGCTTCAACTGCAAGCTGTTCAATAGCATCGGCTAATTCCGCTGGGCTAGACCAACGAAGTGAGGCCGCATTAGCAATTAAGGCTTGGGCTGGGGCACCGATATTTTTACCAAACAGATTAGAGATTAACTCAGCTTTAGAGCTGGCATCTCGGGAGTTGTCGGTAAGTGCTCTACGAACTCCAACTGATGAGCTTAAAACAGTTAATACCGTAAATAGATCTGCTGCAAATTCAATAGCGGCTGGGTGAGATAAATCCTTTAATTTTGAATCTAGGGCAGCACGCATCGACAATAATGATTGCCTGCTACTACCACCCAAAGTTTTCAACATTAATTACTCTTTTCCAAATCTGCCACAAACCGATCAACTATCCGTGATTGACGTACCTGATCATCAAGTGCTTCACCAACAATCTTTGAAGCAAGCTCAGTAGCAAGTGCACCAACCTCATTGCGAAGTGAAGTAATCGCCTGTTGGCGTTCGGCTTCAATTGATTGTTGCGCAGCTGCGGTAATACGAGCAGCCTCTTCTTTTGCCTTCTCGCGCAGATCTTCAATAATTGCAGCACCTTGCACCCGTGACTCTTCTCTTATTTTTTGAGCCTCACTTTGTGCCTCTGCTAATTGCGTGGTGTATGTGCGCAATACTCGCTCTGCTTCAACTTGTGCTTTTTCAGCGCGCTCTAATCCACCTTCGATTGCATTTGTTCGCTCTTCATATGCTTTTTCAAATTTTGGTACTACTTTAGTTTTAAGCACATAAAACAGGAGCGAGAATGCAATCAAACCAACAATAATTTCAACTGGGTGTGGAATTACTGGGCTTGGTGCCTCTTCGGCCGCTAAATTAATTAAAGTAGTTAACTTAATCATTTGAGTTTTTCAATTCAAGTTAATTTGCTTAATTATTTCAGAACGAATGCTAGAACCAGACCCAAAATTGCCAAAGCTTCAGCTAACGCAAAGCCTAGGAAGGCTAGCGGTTGCAAGATGCTGCGGGCTTCAGGTTGACGTGCTACACCATTAATGTAAGCAGCAAAGATAAGACCAGTAGCAATACCCGGTCCGATCGTTGAAAGACCGAATCCAACTATTCCGAGCGTACCTGTCATTTCATATTCCTTTCCGATATTGATCAAGCTTTTGCTTGGCCAAACTTATAGGTTTAGTGCTCATCCGCCAAAGCCCCTGCGATATATAGGGCTGACAACAGGGTAAATATATAGGCCTGTAGGCATTGCACAAAAAATTCAAAAAAGGTAAATCCGAGGGAGAAACCAAAAGAAAATACGCTGAATATCTTCATTATTAACTTGTCATGGAGCATGTACTCCCCACCTAAAGTGAAGAGAATCAAGAGAAGGTGGCCAGCAAACATATTTCCAAATAACCGCATCGCAAGTGTTAATGGCCGAATTACAAAGTATGTTGCCAATTCCAGTGGAGCTAAAATTACATACATAAATTTTGGAATTCCTGGCATAAAACACATATCTTTTAAGTACTTAAATAATCCATGCTTACGGATTGCTACAAAATGATAGGTAAGGTAGACAAAAATTGTAATTGCTACCGGAAAGCCAATTCTAGACATGGTAGGAAATTGAATAAGCGGAATTATTCCGAAGATATTATTAGTTAATACAAAGGTAAAGATTGTGAAGAGGAATGGGACGAATCTTTGGAACTCAGATCCAATTACATCTTTGCCTATTTCATTACGGACAAATCCATAGACCATCTCACCGGCAAACTGAATTTTAGAAGGCACCACTAATGCCTTGCGGGAGGAGGCGATGAAAAAAGTAGAAACTAAAATTACCGAAAAGAAAACTAAAATTACTGGTTTAGTGGTTAGTACTGAATCACCAAATATGGATGGGAATACGAAGTCGCCAGCATCTGGGGCACGAAAACCAGGTCTAACTTCGCCTTCTAACAGGTTCAAACTATTCCATTTCTCTATTGTCACCTACATACAGGGAGAGATCCCGAGGGCTTAACCTATTGGGTAAGGGGGGCAAATCGCAAAGCGTTTGGGCTATTTGGCTAGGTTGCTTGGATCACTCCTGACATAGCGAACCCAGATCAAATAGATACTCAAAAATAGCCCTAGGAAAATCCCAATAAAAACAAATATCTGGGTCTTTAAAAAATTGTCCAGCAACGCCCCTGCTGCTCCCCAAAATCCCATACCGGCGATTAGATAAGAGATGATGTTCCAAAAGGCGCCTTCATCTTTACTTGCCATTTAAGTTACTTTTAATCCCGCCCAAAGCGCAGCCATACTAAATAGACAGAGGCGCCAGCTCCTAAAAATAATCCAATTAAAACACAGTAGGTAGTGCCTAGCCACCGGTCAAAACCCCAACCAATGCCACCCCAAATAAATAATCCAGCCAGTAGGTAACCAACAATTGACCAGAGTGCATTCTCTTCATTTTGAGAGTTCTTTGAATCATCTTGATTTGAATTACTAAGACTCATAATTGATGCCCTCCTTACTGGGAAGCGGTAATTGAAGCCGTAACTTTAAAAAGCTACGAATTTCTCCAAATAACCAAGCAATGATAATCAAAATCGCAGATATGGCAAAACTCATCCGATCTACTGTGGCTGGATCAGTAAAGTTAGTAACTAAAACAAGAAATGCACCCATAAGTATTACCTTTGTAAAGTAAGAGAACATGGCAAGTGCCATTGTTGCCATTGGATCTAAATTACGTGATAGCCGGGCAACTAATAGGTGCATACTAAAGAAAATAATTACCGTACCAGATGCAAGTAAGGCGCCAATAAATCCAGATTTACCATTAACAATTGTGATAACAATTAATGAAATTAATGAAGTAATAACTGCAGGAATAACTTCACCCTTCCACATTTGAGTATCACTACTGTGTATATTAGCCACTTTAAACCTCGATCTTTTTAAGATTAGTTTTGATAACTAAAAGTGAGATTAGAAAGATTAATAAGCCAGAGATGAGGGCAATCCAAATCGGCACAAATGCAGCAATTACCGTAGGAAGTGCAAACATCGCAGTCCAAAGATATAAAATTATTGTTGTTCGTTGCTGACTTATGCCCATTCGCATAATCCGATGATGTAGATGCTCACGGTCTGCGGTAAATGGTGAGCGGCCAGCCTTTACTCTCCTTAAAATCGCCATTACAAAATCAAGGAGTGGGATAGCAAGGATGGTAAATGGCAAAAGCAGTGGTAGCAATGCGGTGCCACCATTCTCTTCAGTAATAGCTGAGGCATCTACCTGGCCAGTTAAGGTAATTGCAGATGCCGATATTAATAAACCTAAAAACATAGCACCAGAGTCGCCCATAAATATTTGAGCTGGATAAAAATTATGAGGTAAAAAGCCAAGACATAAACCAATTACTACCGCAGTTATAAGTGATGGTGCACCAGCGCGATTAAAACCATTTATTACAGCTAGCAAGTATGAGAATGCAAAGAAAGATGCTGCACAGATCATTACTATTCCAGTTGCCAAACCATCTAAGCCATCAACAAAGTTGATAGCATTAATTACCACCATTACAAACAAAACTGTAAGCAGTTGCCCAATATTTGTTGGCAGAGCTGTAATTCCGTTAATTGGCAACCAAAGTATCTGAACTCCATAAATTAGTAATATCCCAGCAGCAAGTGCTTGGCCAGCAAACTTGGTGATTGGATCTAAATCAAAGCGATCATCAACTAAACCTAGAAATAAAATAAATGTGCCACTTAGAAAAATACCGGTGGCATCTGGGCCAAATGATTTGTGCACAAGGGGTAGATAGTTAACTATTACTAAGGTAAGCGCCATTGCAAACCACATTGCCAGCCCGCCCCACCGAGGGGTTAATTGGCTATGAACATCTCGGGCCCGAATTTGAGTTACTGCCCCAGATTTAATAGCTAGATCTCTAACTAGGGGGGTAATTAGGTATGTAATTATTGCAGCGAGTAGAACTGTTACTAAGTACTCGCGCATTGCACTTTATCCTTAGTTTTTAGGCTCTGGATAAACTGAAAAATTATTAGTTAGCTTATGGACCTCAGACCTAATTGCTTTAGCCTTACTCTCATCTGCACCATCTTTGATAGCGCGGGCAATAAAGCTTGCAATCTGTTTCATCTCTGGCTTGCCCATACCTTGAGTTGTAGTTGCTGCAGTTCCGACTCTAATTCCACTAGTTACTGCTGGTGACTCTGGATCATATGGAATTGAATTCTTATTTAAGGAAAGACCAGCTAAGCCACACCTTTCATCGGCAACCTTGCCATTAATACCAGTTGAGCGAATATCAATTAAAGCTAGATGGGTTTGAGTACCACCAGATACTGCGCGCATGCCTTCTGTCTCTAAATCCTTTGCCAGTGCTTGGCAATTTTCTATTACTTTTTTTGCATAATTTTGATACTCACTTGTAGCACACTCTTTTAAAGCAACAGCTTTGCCAGCAACTGCACTCATTATTGGTCCACCTTGCATTCCTGGAAAGACCGCTTTATCAATCGCAGCGCCATGTTTTTCTTTAGCTAAAATCATGCCACCCCTTGGTCCGCGCAATACTTTATGGGTTGTAAAGGAGACAACATCGGCATATGGCACAGGAGAAGGAATTGCCTTACCCGCTACTAAGCCAATGAAGTGCGCAGCATCAACCCACATAATTGCACCAACCTCATCGCAGATTTTTCGTACCGCTTCAAAATCAATCAAACTTGGATATGCAGTAGCACCTGAGCAAATCATCTTTGGCTTATGTTCAATTGCCAGATCTCGCAGCTGGTCGTAATCAATTAACTCATTATCTTGGCGAACACCGTAAGAAACAACGTTAAACCATTTGCCAGAAAAATTTACTTTCGAACCATGGGTTAGATGTCCACCATGCGGTAGTGACATTGCTAAAACTGTATCGCCAGGCTTTGTAAATGCTTGGTAAACCGCAACATTTGCACTAGCACCTGAGTGTGGTTGCAGATTTGCATGCTCGGCACCAAATAACTTCTTAGCCCGCTCAATACCAATTACCTCAACCTTATCTACCTCCTCACATCCTCCGTAGTACCGCTTACCTGGATAACCTTCGGCATACTTATTAGAAAGTGTTGATCCCATAGTTGCTAACACAGCAGCAGAGGTAAAGTTTTCACTAGCAATTAATTGCAGATCTTGGCGTTGGCGCACTAACTCTGAGATCACAACAGCTGCAATCTCTGGATCTTGTTTTTCTAGCGCATTAAAATCTGGACCGTAATACTTTTCAAATCTGGACATGCGGCAAGCCTAAAGGTTTGGGGCAGAAATAGTAGGAATTACCCCTTGTAATTGTGCCACTGAGATCGCACCTACTCGCTTAACTGTGACCTCATTCTCATTTATCTCAATCCAGGTAGATGCCGGACCGCTCTGTAAAACTGCCTCATCAAATATTGCCCCAACATCACTTTCATAAATTGGCAGCTTTGCTAAATCTAAAATTACTTCCTTGCCAGCTATAGATACTGAAGCAGCAGCTAGTGGGCCAGATTTTGCAAGAACCGCAGTTAAAAATCTACGATTAGGAACTCTAATATTTACTCTTCCTAATTTGCGCTCATCTCCTAAATCCCAACTTAATGTTGGTTGAGACTTAATTGTTACCGATAATAGACCGGGCCAAAACTTGCTAAGTAAACTTTCCTGCTCTGTTGTTAATGCGGTAGTAATTCCAGCAAGAACTTTTTGATCACTTACTAATACCTGTGCCGCCACACCACTTTGATCACCACGTAAGATATGAATTGCTTTAACCGCATCCTTATCAAATGCATTAGCAAGGTAGATATAGCCAAACTCAGCAGCGACAATAATCACCTCACCTGCGCTTAGGTATCTTACTGCAGTATGAATTGCCTCATTAAATAAATGATCTGCTGCATCAGTTAATGAAATCCGCTCAGCCATTAATCTTCCTATCGCTTTATTGCGCTAGTAAATCTATCTCGTCCGGTTAGATCTGCGTGGGTTTGCGCAGATAAAAACTCTACCGCCATACCTTGCCTTACCAGCTCACCCTGTTTTTCATGGTGCTCCATTATGAAAAATCCACCTGGCTTTAATAATCTGGCAGCAGCTGCAATAAATTGCTTTGGAATATCCATGCCATCTACTGCGCCACCGCGTAGTGCTATCTCTGGTTCAAAGTTTGCAACCTCAACTGGCAATCTTTCATCATCTGGAATATATGGTGGATTAGCTACAACTAGATCAGCTTTAACATCTATTAGTGCACTTGCTACATCTTCTATTACAACTCTAATTGGTAGGTCATACTTGGCAATATTTTTATTTAACCACACCGCAGCCTGTGCTGATTTTTCCACAGCTACCATACTTACCTTTAACCCTTTAAGGCTAGCCTCTGAAGCAATTGCAATACAAAGTGCACCACTTCCTGCTCCTAAATCAATCACCGCCTTTGCTAAATCTTTATCACTTGCATTATTTAGTACTCCAATTACTCGATCAACTATTAACTCACTCTCTGGCCTAGGAATTAAAACACCGTCACCAACTTCTAAATCTAAATATCTAAAGGCAGCGCTACCAGTTATATATTGCACCGGCCGGCCCATTAATCTTTGACTTATTAATTCATTATATTCTGCAGAAATCTTTTCTCTGTCGATATCTGTGAGTTCAATTATCTGACTATGAATTTGTTTGCGTGATACCCCAAGAAGGTGTGCAAGTAGTATCTCGGCATCAACTGTGGCAATCTGATTTTTTTCAAATTGCACAAAGGCTGCTCGTAGCAGCTCCTTCAAGAGTTACCTGCCGCTAATTTTGCGGTGCGATCAGCATCAAGTAATGATTGAATAACCGCATCAAGATCACCATCCATAACCGAATCTAAATTATTTGCTTTGTAATTTACACGGTGATCACTTAGACGATTTTCTGGAAAGTTATAGGTTCTAATTCGCTCACTTCGATCCACTGTTCGCACCTGGCTTTTGCGCTCTGCCGATGCAATTCGCTCCGCCTCCTCCTGTGCTGCGGCCAACATACGTGCGCGCAAGATACGAAGAGCAGATTCCTTATTTTGTAATTGGCTCTTCTCGTTTTGGCAAGAGACCACAATGCCGGTTGGAATATGGGTAATCCGAACTGCTGAGTCGGTGGTGTTAACACTTTGTCCGCCAGGACCTGAGGAGCGGTAAACATCGATCCGTAAATCATTAGCATTTACCTCAACATCAATCTCCTCTGCCTCTGGCAAAATTAAAACACCAGCTGCTGAGGTGTGAATTCTTCCCTGCGACTCAGTCTCAGGAACTCGTTGTACTCGGTGCACACCACCTTCAAACTTTAATTTTGCATAAGGTGTCTGTCCTGGTTTTGGTGCTCCCTTAGATTTAATACCAATAGACATATCTTTATAGCCACCCATATCACTTGGTGTGGTATCAATAACCTCAATCTTCCAACCCTGCTTTTCCGCATAGCGGGAGTACATTCGGAAAAGATCACCAGCAAAGATTGCCGACTCATCTCCACCAGCACCTGCTTTAATCTCCATAATTACATCTCGATCATCATTGCCGTCTCTTGGTAATAACAACTCCTCAAGTGTGGCAGCAGCGGCATCCTTACTACTTTCAAGTGATGCTAACTCTGATGCAAACTCTGGATCAGTAGCTGCCAACTCTTTGCCAGCATTAAAATCATCCTCAGCCACTTTGTAAGCACGATATCCGGCAATTACTGGACCAAGTTGGGCATATCTTTTACCAAGTGATCTAGCTTTATTTTGATCAGAGTGAATAGATGGATCGGCCATCTGTGCCTCTAATGATTCATACTCAGCTAATAACTCATTGACCTTAGCAAAGCGCTCCATCTAATCCTCCTTTTCTTACTACTTAAATAATAATTAACGTAAATTAAAAAAGAGAGCACACCCATCTTTTCGATGTTTGGTGTGCTCTCTTTGGGAAAACTACTTGGTGCCGGTTTTGTCAGCCTTTCCAAATCGCTCTTGGAACTTAGCTACTCGGCCACCGGTATCAAGAATTCTCTGCTTACCGGTATAAAAGGGGTGACACATAGAACAAACTTCAACGTAGATTGAACCATTCTCCTTAGTGCTGCGGGTAGTGAAAACTTCACCGCAACCACAAGTTACTTTGGTTTCGCCATACTGTGGGTGGATCTCGTTCTTCATATTTCTCCTTGATTTTTACTGGATCAAAGTTTCTTCTTGTGAAACTTTGTGAACCAGTAGGACTAGTGAAGTACTAGAGGGTGTAAAGAATAACCGCTAAATCTTAAGCGAGCAAAATTTACGCTCTTTTTAAGCCTCAGCACTCTCTCGATTACTTGATCCATTGCCGGATGGGCTTTCTCCTCCTGCTGTGGTCTTTTGAATTTGAAGAAGGAACTCAACATTTGATTTAGTTCCCTTCATCTTCTCAAGTAGTAACTCAAGTGCTTGCTGTGGTTCAAGTGCGTGCAGTACTCGGCGCAAGCGCCAAACAATGCTTAGCTCCTCAGTTCCCATCAAGATTTCTTCCTTACGAGTACCGGATGCAACTACATCAACTGCTGGGAAGATGCGCTTATCAGCAAACTTACGATTGAGAATAAGCTCCATATTTCCAGTGCCTTTAAACTCTTCAAAGATAACCTCATCCATTTTAGATCCGGTATCAATTAGCGCAGTTGCCAAAATAGTTAGTGAGCCACCATTTTCAATATTACGAGCAGCTCCAAAAAACTTCTTTGGTGGATAAAGCGCAGCAGAGTCCACACCACCGGAGAGAATTCTTCCTGAGGCAGGGGCTGCAATGTTGTATGCACGTCCTAGTCGAGTAATTGAATCAAGTAATACAACTACATCATGACCTAGCTCTACTAATCTTTTTGCACGCTCAATTGCGAGTTCGGCAACTGTGGTGTGATCATCTGCTGGGCGATCAAAGGTAGAGGCAATTACTTCACCCTTTACTGATCTTTGCATATCAGTTACCTCTTCTGGACGCTCATCAACTAATACCACCATTAGATGACACTCTGGATTATTAGTTGTGATCGCATTAGCAATTGCTTGCAACACCATTGTCTTACCAGCTTTAGGTGGTGAAACAATCAAACCACGTTGTCCCTTACCAATTGGTGAGATCAAATCGATAATACGAGTAGTAAGTACATTTGGTTCAGTTTCAAGACGTAATCTATCTTGCGGATAAAGTGGCACTAATTTAGAGAACTCAACTCTTTCTTTAGCATTCTCTGGCTCTACGCTATTTACGGTTTCAACCTTTACAAGCGCACTAAATTTCTCGCGTCGCTCACCTTCTTTTGGCTCGCGAACAGATCCAGTAATGACATCACCTTTGCGCAGGCCATATTTTCTAACCTGTTGTAGTGAGACATAAACATCATTAGGAGATGGTAAATAACCACCAGTTCTAATAAATGCAAAGCTATCTAAAATATCTAGTAAGCCACCTACTGGTAGCAATACATCATCTGGTCCAATAACAATCTCACGCTCTTCACGCTGGCCACGATCACGTTGCCCGCGATCACGCTGGCCACGATCGCGACCACGATCGCGACGATTATTATCACGATTGCCAAAGCGACGATTGCTACTTGATCGATCTGAATCGCTGTAATGATTAGATCCACTGTTATCAGAATTATTTGGTGAGCTCTCAGAGCTAGCATCGTTATCGATAGCCTCTGCGCTGTTATTTCTATTGTTTCGATTGTTCTGTCGTTCCATACGACGAGCCTCTCGTTCATTTTTAGCGGCTTCACGGTTTGCAGCCTGTAGATCGCCAATAGATTGGACTAGATCTGCCTTCTTTAGGGTGGTGGCATTTTCAATGCCTAATTGGCCGGCAACCTTCTTTAAGTCACCTAACGCCATATCCACTAACTCAACCGCATCTGCGCGATTAGTTGTTTTCTTTTCTGCCATTTATAAACTGCCATTCTTTCTTATTGTTTTATTACCCGATAAGGGTTATCCCAGTAAAAAGGTATTTTGATTTTTGGGATTTTTTATTGCTTTCCTGCCGCACTTTCCGACTGGGAAAATATACCACAGATTATCTGGGTACGTAAAGAGAGCTACTGCGCCCCAGTTTTGGCGATAGCCAACTTCATTGCAGTAAAACCAGGGGCAAGGGATGGAATCTGATCGATCTCATCCTCAGCGGCGGCATATAACACCATTACCGATGGACCAGCACCAGAGACCACTGCGGCAAGTCCAGCACCTCTTAACTTTTCCATTAATGCAATTGTTTTAGGCATTGCCGATGCACGATAACTTTGGTGAAGTAAATCTGCGGTTGCAGTAAATAATAAATCTGGTCGCTGTGCTAATGCGTGCACAAGTAGTGCGGTGCGGGATGAGTTTAATACCGCATCTTGATGAGAGATCATCTCCGGCAGTAATTTGCGCGCTTTTGCAGTTGCTAATTGATTATCTGGCACAAGTAATAATGCCTTAATTCGATCATCAACCTTTAAGTTAACCGCCCGACCAGTATTTTTTTCTGTGCCAGTTTTATCGGTGGAGCTCTCCAACCAAGCAATAGTTGCACCGCCATAAAAAGCTGATGCCACATTATCTGGATGTCCCTCTATCTCGGTAGCTAGCGTAATTAAATCCTCATCACTCATATATTGCTCACCAGATAAAACTAAGGATCGTGCCAAAGATAAACCACCAACAATTGCTGCCGCAGATGAGCCAAGTCCTCTGCCATGGGGAATTACATTTAACGCCCGCAGTGCAATTCCTCTTGGCTTACCGCCCATATGTTCAAAGCCACGCATCATCGATCTAATTACTAAATTCTTTGCATCCTTCTTAACCTCATCAGCTCCCTCACCAGTTACATCAACATCAAAGGTGGGATCATCTAAAACTTGAGCGGCGTAACGATCACGAAGTTCTAAGGCAATACCAAAACAATCAAAGCCTGGGCCAATATTGGCACTACTTGCGGGCACACTTATCTGAGCCATTGTGGCTTTAAAGGTTAAGTTATTAGGATTTATTCTACTTACCATTACTTCAAGCCAATCACTTTTGCTGCTCGCTTAAGATCAACTGGAATCACAATTGGCTTACCTGCGCCATTTAATACCCACTGCACATCCTTTAACCCATTTCCAGTTACGGTAATTACAATCACTTTATCCTTAGGTAATTTGCGCTGCGCCTTCTTCTTAATTAAACCAGCAAGACCAGCGGCGCTAGATGGCTCAACAAAGATGCCCTCTTTGGCTGCAACTAAGCGATAGGCGCTTAAAATCTCTTTATCGGTAACTGAATCAATTAAGCCCTTTGATGCAACCTGGGCAATTACTGCTTGATCCCAAGAGGCAGGATTACCGATTCGAATTGCAGTTGCAATAGTTTCTGGGTTTTTAATAATCTTCCTCTTAACAATTGGCGCAGCTCCTGCTGCTTGAAAGCCCCACATCATTGGCAGCTGCTTAGAAATCTTCGCCTTGTAATACTCCTGATATCCCTGCCAATATGCGGTGATATTTCCAGCATTACCAACTGGCATAACATGAATATCAGGTGCTTCATGCAACATATCTACTACCTCAAAGGCTGCGGTCTTTTGTCCCTCAATTCGATATGGATTTACTGAGTTAACTAAGGCAACTGGATAATTATCAGATAATTGGCGAGCAAGTGTTAGGCAATCATCAAAGTTTCCCTTTACCTGCAGCAGTGTTGCACCATGTGCAATTGCTTGAGCTAACTTACCCATCGCAATCTTTCCTTCTGGCACAAGTACAACTGGTTTCATTCCAGCTTTTGTTGCATAAGCTGCCGCACTTGCACTGGTATTACCAGTTGATGCGCAGATGACCGCCTTAGCACCAGACTCAGCCGCCTTTGAAATAGCCATTGTCATACCGCGATCTTTAAAAGAACCAGTTGGATTAGTACCTTCAACCTTAAGCCAAATCTCATTTCCTAATAACTTTGAAAGGTAGAGCGCATGCACAAGTGGTGTGCCACCTTCGCGCAGTGAGATTACTGGTGTGGCATCGCTAACTGGCAACCATTTACGGTACTCATCAATTACTCCGCGCCATTGATGAACACCTTTATTACCAAATAATGCCATTAGTTAACACCCTCTACCCGCAGCACACTTGATACATCACTTACCGCCTCTAATTTTCCTAAATCTTTCACAGTTGCAGCCAGGGCAGATTCAGTTGAGCTATGTGTCATCACAATTAACTCCGCCTTATCACCAGTACCAGTTTGTCTAACAGTTTGAATCGAAACCTTATGGGATGCAAACACATGAGCCACCGACTCTAATACACCTGGTTTATCTGAAACATTTAATCTAATAAGGTAGCGAGTTTTAGTCTGTCCAATTTGAGCAATCTTTAAATCTGCGTAATCACTCTCCCGTGGCCCAATTCCACCTGAGACTTTATGGCGAGCAACTGCAACTAAATCACCAAGAATTGCACTAGCAGTTGGCTCACCTCCTGCACCTCTGCCATAAAACATCATCTGTCCAGCAGATTTTGCCTCCACAAAAACCGCGTTAAATGATTCACGAACTGCAGCTAGTGGATGACTTCGAGAAATTAATGCTGGATGCACTCGAACTGAGATTGCACCCTCTGGAGTTAACTCAGCAATTGCTAATAATTTAATTACCATATCCATTGCCTTAGCAACCTTGACATCAGTTGCAGTTATCTTGCTAATACCTTCGCGGTATACATCGGCATCGGTAACTCTGGAGTGAAATGCTAGGCCAGCTAAAATTGCTGCCTTCGCCGCCGCATCAATGCCTTCAATATCAGCGGTTGGATCTGCTTCAGCAAAACCTAGTGATTGGGCTTGCCCCAGCGCATCGGCAAATGCGGTGCCACTCTCATCCATTTTAGTAAGGATGTAATTAGTTGTCCCATTAACAATTCCCATAATGCGTAGCACATGATCACCAACTAATGACTCGCGCAGTGGGCGCAAAATAGGAATCGCCCCGGCAACTGCTGCTTCATAATATAAATCCACATTTGCTTTATCTGCTGCTGTATAAAGCTCAGCACCATGCTTTGCTAATAATGATTTATTAGCGGTAACAACTGATTTACCATTTTTAAGCGCCGTTAAAATTAACTCCCGAGCCGGCTCTATCCCACCAATTACCTCAATTATTAAATCAATTGCTGGATCATTAACAATTGATGCACCATCATTAGTTAAGAGCTCACTTTTTATGCCATCCCGCTTAGTGTTGATATTTTTTACCGCAACTTTAACTAGTTCAAGGTTGGCACCAGCTCTAGATGCTAAATCAGATTTATTAGCAAGTAGCTGTAGCGCGATCTGTGAGCCAACTACCCCACAGCCAAGCATGCCTACTTTAAGAGTTTTCATAGGAGAAGTATCTCAAACTTATGAGAGCTGCCGTGGCGCTTCTACTACATCAAGATTTAGCAGATCTGACTCATTTTCCCTGCGCAAAATCTGTCGGGCACTGCCATTTAGCACCGCAACTACTGCCGGCCGGGCAATATGGTTGTAATTGCTGGCCATACTGCGGCCATATGCACCAGTTGCCGGAATTGCAAGTAGATCACCAGCTTTAATATCAGATGGCAAATTAATTTCAGAGATTAAAATATCTCCACTCTCACAATGCTTGCCAACAATCCGACTTGAAATACTTTTCTCATTTGATGTGCGATTTGCTAAGAAAGCGCAGTAGGTAGCGTTATATAAAGCTGGGCGAATATTCTCACTCATGCCCCCATCAACTGAGATATATCTGCGCTGAGCGCCATTATCTAACTTCACATTTTTTGTAGTGCCAACTAAGTAAATAGTTGTCGTAGTTGGGCCAACAATTGCCCGGCCTGGCTCAATTGAAATCTTTGGCACGACAAGTTTTACCGCTTCACACTCTGCCTTAATTACTGCAGCAATTGCTGGAATTACTACCTCAGGTGCAATTGCGCTCTCATCTTTTGTATAAGCAATTCCATAACCACCACCAATATTTAACTCAGGCAGTTGCTTGCCATACTTATCGCGAAAAGCTGCCAGCACTGAAACTAATTTTTGCGCCGCCGCCTTAAAGCTGGCCACCTCAAATATTTGCGACCCAATATGACAGTGAATACCCGCTAAATTTAATGATGCATGATTTGCGCAGAGATCAAGTGCCTCATCCGCTGCCCCACTTGCAATAGAAAAGCCAAACTTCACATCCTCATGTGCAGTTGAGATGAACTCATGAGTATGAGCATCAATGCCAGGGGTAAGCCTTAGATAAACCTTTTGCACCTTATTTAAATCTTTAGCAATACTTGCCACTCTAGTTATTTCATCAAATGAATCAATCACAATAGTTCCAACACCTGCGGTGATTGCCATCTTGATCTCATCCACTGATTTGTTATTTCCATGAAACTCAATATCAGAGGCCGGAAAATCAGCAGCTAAGGCAACTGCTAACTCACCACCGCTGCAAACATCAAGGCCAACTTTTAATTCTTTAAGCCACCTTGCTACCTCTACGCAGATAAATGATTTAGCGGCGTAGTAAAGCTGGCCAGTTCCAAATGAGTTATCTAAGGATGCACGCCATGCCTTTGTGCGCAGATAGAAATCTGCTTGATCTACCACAAATAAAGGTGAGCCATACTCGGCTACTAATTTTTCAGCAGCACAACCTGCAATTGATAGCACGCCGCCACTTTGATTTTCATCAGCAAACTTTAAATTACTTGAAAATAATGAGGTTGGATAATTCATATTATTTGCCATTACATCTTCTCCGGAGCGCTAACACCTAGCAAATCTAAACCATTACTAATCACTTGCGCAGTTGCCAGCGATAGCGTTGCCCGGCAAGAGTTTAACTCAGTTGGCTTTTCATCCCCTAGTGGTAAAACTCGGCAATCATTATAAAAACGATGATACTGACCAGCTAACTCCTCAATATATCTAGATACTCGATGTGGCTCGCGCATCTCAGCAGCTGATGCAACAATCCTTGGATACTGCGCAAGTAGACCAATTAACTCTCGCTCGCGTTCATGATCTAATAACTGCGGCTTATAAAAATCTAAACCGTAATTTATTCCAATCTCTTTGGCGTTGCGCAATACTGCACATATTCGAGCATGGGCGTATTGCACATAATAAACCGGGTTCTCATTAGTATTTTTTCTAAGTAGATCGACATCCATCACCATTGGTGTATCGGTTGGATATCTAATTAAGGTATAACGAGCAGCATCAGTACCAACTTTTTCTACCAACTCCTCTAATGTAATAATGGTGCCAGCTCGCTTTGAAAGTTTAAGCTCTTGGCCATCCTCTATGATTTTTACCATCTGGCCAATTAAAATCTCAATATCTTTATTTGGGTCATCGCCAGCACATGCTGCTATCGCTTTAATTCTGCCAACATAACCATGATGATCAGCTCCCAACATATAAATACAAAGATTAAATCCGCGCTCTCGCTTACTAACATAGTAAGCAGAGTCCGAGGCAAAGTAGGCAAATGATCCATCTGATTTAATTATTACTCGATCTTTATCGTCGCCAAAATCTGTTGTGCGCAGCCAGGTAGCACCTTCTTCTTCATAAACATGGCCTTTTGATTTTAACTTATCAAGTGAGTGGGTAAAGAAATTATTTTCATAAAGATTTCTCTCAGAAAACCAGGTATCAAAATGTGTACCAAAGTTATCTAATACTTTTTGTTGTTGGGCAAGTTGTAACTTATAACCAGTATCTCGAAATGCAGCAATTGATTCACTCTCCGGTAATTTACTAAAGCTGGGATTACTTTTAACAATCTCTTTCGCCAAATCTGCAATGTACTCACCGTGATAGCCACTCTCAGGTCGTGGCTGATCTAGCGCTACTGCGCGAAGGGAGGCGCCAAATAAATCCATCTGGTTGCCACGATCATTTATATAAAACTCTCTTGATACCTGAGCACCGGCAGCACTTAATACTCTTGCTAATGAATCCCCCACCGCTGCCCACCTGGTATGTCCTAAATGTAATGGGCCGGTTGGATTTGCACTAACAAACTCTAAATTTATTTTTTTGCGAGATAACATATTTGAGGTGCCATACTTTTTACCAGCGGTGAGAATCTCAACTACCACTGCGCCTTGGCTTGCAGTTTGAAGAGTTATATTAATAAAGCCAGCACCGGCAATCTCTACCTTACTGATACCAGCAGGAGTTAATAAATTATTATCGGTAAGAGTCTTACTTATTAGTTCAGCTATTGATCTTGGCGGCATACCGGCAGCCTTAGCCAGTATTAATGAAATAGAGGTTGCGTAATCACCATGATCACGATTTTTTGGTCGATCTAAAGTTAATTGAGTAGGAGTATCACAATTTAATAAGCCGCTACTTTTGGCTAATTCCAGCGCTTTTAGGATTGCGCTAGCAACCTTACTTTGCACTGAATCTGCACTCATTTGAGCAAGGCTACCCGCTCACACCTGCCAAAGGTCGGTGGGTTTTGGTGATGCCGCCATTTACACCGTAATCTTTGCCCCTCACTCAAGTAATAAATGCGGGAGTGGTGAAATGGCAGACACGCAGGTCTTAGGAACCTGTGCTTCGGCGTGCGGGTTCAAGTCCCGCCTCCCGCACCAGTTGTAATTAATTTCTTGATAGGCAAGGCTTAGGGCATGGCTGATAAAAACTTTCTCTCTTGGGTTGGATTTAAAGGTGAAGATCAATCACAACCTGCACCAAAACAAAATGCGCTGGAGCGAATCCGCGAACTAGAAACACAATTAAACGATATGCGCTCACGCCGTGATATCACCGGCTTAAGCCGCGAAGAGTTTGAAATCTTGGCAACTGAAACTGCCATGACCATGATTAAGTCAGCGCAGCAACGAGAGGCAAAGGCAAATGCTTCGGCGCAACGACTTATATCTGAGACAAATAGATCCACAAAAGAAAAATTAGAGAGCGCAGAGGCAAAGGCTAAGAGCATTCTCTCATCTGCTGAATCTCGTGGCCGAAAGTATTTGTCAGCGGCAGAGGATGATGCAGCTGAACTAATACAAAGTGCGCAAAATAAAGCAGACTCTAAAGTAGAACAATCTTCCAGAAATGCTAGTCAAATTACCTCAGCTGCAAAGCGGGAGGCACAAAAAATTACTGAAGGGGCATCAAGAGATGTAGCCGATTACCGCTCATGGCTTACCACTGCAATTGCTGAAGCAGAGCGATTACACCGCACCCAAAATCATTCTTTAAATGCGGCTGAGCAGGCAATTCAAGAATCTCGTAAAAAATTACAGCACGCCTTTGATCGCTTATCTCAATTACAGATGGATATAAATGCCAACCTAGATGCCGAAAGCAGGCCGGCTGGAAAAGTATTTGTGGCTGGGGCTGGCAAGAAAGCTGAAGCTGCAGCAAAGCGAAAGCAAAAAGCGGTAAATAATAAGAAGAAAAAGAAATAACTCGCAAAGTTGGAGTTAGTAAAACTTTATTCTTTATTTAGATATTAGTAATTTATATGAGTAATAAAAATAATACTGGCCAAATAGGTGTTAGCCATATTGCATCCATTGATGGTTTGCGAGCAATTGCAGTTACTGCAGTTGTGCTTTATCACCTTGGAATCTCCTGGATTCCTGGTGGGTTTTTAGGTGTTGATCTTTTCTTTGTAATCTCTGGATATGTAATTACGCGATTAATTCTTGATTCAATTAACCAATCAAGTGCCCTTGATCTGCGCGCCTTTTATGCTGCCCGGCTACGTCGAATTTATCCAGGGTTCTTATTTATGATCACCTGCAACATTATCTTTATTGGTGTTTGGGCGCCAGAGGCAATGCGCAGATTCTTAGCAGATCTGCCATATGCAATAACTGGAACAATTAACTGGTTTTTAGTTGCTCGCCATCAAGATTACTTTGAAGCGATTGGTCGACCGCCACTATTACAACACACCTGGTCCCTTGCAGTGGAATTACAATTTTACTTAATTTGGCCAATAATTTTATTAACAATTTTGAAGTATTTTGGTAAGCGAAATATTGCAAAGATTGCACTAGTAATTGCGATAGTCTCTGGCATTACCTTATTTTTTGTCTCACTTCGATTAGATCAGGCAAATGCTCAACAAATTAGCCACATCTACTTTGGCACAGATACTCACTCACTTGGCTTATTTCTGGGCTCAGCTCTGGCAGTCTCTTGGATTCCACAAAACTTAAGCTCTGATATTGCCAAACGCGCACAAGATGTAATTGATGGGATTGGTGTGGTGGGTTTGCTTGGTTTAATTTCCACCTTCCTCTTTATTGATGAAACTAACGCCTCGCTATACCGAATCGCATTTCCACTAGCTGGCATATTTGGTTGTTTAGTAATAATTTCACTAGTTCACCCAGCCTCAAGATTTGCCCCAATTATTAGTTCCGCTCCATTTAGATGGGTAGGTCAGCGCAGTTACGGAATCTATATCTGGCACTGGGTAATCTTTCAAATGACTAGACCCTCTGTTGATTTAACTGGTCAAAGTTGGGCGCTATATCTTGCCCGAGTTCTTTTAGTTTTAGCATTAGCTGATATCTCACTTCGCTGGGTAGAGATTCCATTTAGAAAGGGAGTAATACAAAACTGGTTTCGCGGTATGAAATACCGTTCTAGCAAAGTAGCACTGCGCCAGCGAGCATCTGTTCTACTCTCAATAATTACAGTCTTAGTAATTACCTCATCTATCTCAGTGCAGGCAATAAATAAGGCAGATAAAATTGCTGAAAATTTAAAGCAGGAGCAGAGTGCGCCAGATCAAACCCAAGAGGATTTAGGTAGCACTACTGGGCTTTGGGTAACCGGTGATAGTGTGATTTTGGGAATTCGTAGCAAGTTAGAGAGTAAGGAACATATCTCACTTATTAATGCCAGAGTTGGCCGGCAAGCCCCTGAGCTACTTGCCGTTATGCGAGTTGATCAATCCTCAGTTCCATCCTCACCAGTTATCTTTAACCTTGGAAATAACAATGCATTATCTGAAAAAACAGTAATTGATATTTTTGAGGTAATTAAAAATCAGCCACAAATAATTGTGGTTAACACAGCAGTTCCAAGGCCATGGCGAGATGCTAATAATGCAATTA
This sequence comes from actinobacterium SCGC AAA278-I18, assembly GCA_000378865.1. GTDB lineage: Bacteria > Actinomycetota > Actinomycetes > Nanopelagicales > Nanopelagicaceae > Nanopelagicus. Next base: position 51,577 of record KB900424.1, read on the forward strand.
TCTCCAAGGTTGCAGCTGGGTATCCAAATATAAAGGTGGTGGATTGGGATCGAATCTCCAAAGGTCGACCAGAATTATTTGCTCCCGATGGCGTTCACCTAAGTCCAGCTGGTTCTGATGTTTATGTAGATTTAGTTTTAAGTGTTTTAGTTAAAAGCACAAATTAATTTAATATCTATATTATTTTAGATTAAATAAAAATAACCCCCGAGTGATCGGGGGTTATTAAATTTACTTTACTAAAGATTAAGACCAGCTACCAGGAAGTCCGTGGACTTTTCCAGCAACTACTTCACCATCTGAGTAAACAGTTGAGACCTTAACCTGCACCCAACCAGCATCATCTGTTTTTGTGATCTGTTGCTTAAATTGAGTTGCTGGCACAGTTGCTACCAACTTCCAATTACCAGGACCATTTGCACTTAACTCAACGTTGTAACCAGTAATTCCTTCGGTAGCAGTAGGTGCCTTCCAATTAACGGTAGCTCCTGATGCGTTATAGAGCGAAACAATTCCAACTGGTGCCTCATGTGCGGCCAGCGGGGCAGCACTTGGCTGCTCTGTTGGTGCTGCACTCTCAGAGACAGCTGGAGTTGGGGTAACAGTTGTTGAATCTGAAGAGGATGAGTTCTTTGAAATAACCGCAACAGCCAAAATTAAAACTCCAACTACCACAGCAATCATGGTTCCATTTGAGGAGCTAGAGCTTTTGCTAGTAGCTCTTGATGAGTATGAACTACTGGCTGAGGATTTTGGTGTGCTTGAAATTGATGAGCGTGCTGAACCACTTATTGGAACCGCTGGAACTGAATAGCTAGAGATTGATTTACTAGCACGCTTTGCACTCTTTTTAGCTGGTGATCTTTTAGCACTCTTCTTTACTGAAGATCGCTTAGTGCTTTTTTTAACACTGCGCTTTGCACTTGAACGTTTAGCAGTGCTTCGCTTAGCTGCCTTTTTCTTTGCGGCCACTTAAAACTCCTTAAGGTTAACGCTAGCTTCTTACTCTAGAAGTAGCGATCTAGCTGGGTTGAACTGATCATTTCTTTAGAAAGGACGAGATAAGGATACAACACCTATCAATAAATTTACCCTAGTGAAATTAGAGATGATCACGTAAAAAAGGTGCAATCGCCCGCAATGCGATGCCACGGTGGCTAATTTCATCCTTGGCCGCAGGTGATAGCTCAGCTAGGGTTTGGGTGAAATTATTTGGCATAAAGATTGGGTCATAGCCAAAACCAGAACTACCCTGCGGTTTAGTAATTATTTGACCGGCTAAAACACCATACTCCTCTTTTTCAAGATTAGATCCATCTGAATTTGGTTTATAAAATGCCACTACAGTTTTAAATTGCGCACCTCTTTTATCTACTGCCACATCTTTTAATTGATCTAATACCTTACTTATATTAAGTAGATCCCGCTTTTTTGCATCCACTCCCTCATACCCACTCCAGCGTGCTGAATAAATTCCAGGATCACCATTTAGCGCATCGATAAATATGCCACTGTCATCAGCGAGCGCCGGCAGCTTGGTAAAGGATGAGATTGCCTTCGCCTTAAGCAAAGCATTCTCACTTAATGTTGTGCCCACCTCAGCAACCTCAGGCATATTGGGAAATTCAGCTAATCCTAAAACCTTAATATCAGCTGCATACTGAGTGAGTAGCCGCTCAAACTCAGCTATCTTGCCGATATTTTTACTTGCCAGAACTATTTGGCGCATCTTTATTAATTTATCTAATTAGTAGGCTAAATTACTTAGCCAGTGCACTTGCTTGTAATTTAGTTAGCTCAGCGCAGCCAGCAGATCCTAGATCTAATAATTTATCTAGCAGGCCGCGATCAAATGGTTCACCTTCAGCAGTTCCCTGCACCTCAATAAAATTACCATCACCGGTACAGACAATATTCATATCAGTACCAGCTGATACATCCTCCTCATAACAAAGATCAAGGGTTGGTGTGCCATTAATAATGCCAACTGAGATTGCCGCTACCGATTGCTTAAGTGGATTAACACCTTGGCCAATATGTCCCTTTGCTTTTGCCCAGGCGATTGCATCAGCTAATGCCACATACGCCCCAGTTATCGCAGCAGTTCTGGTGCCACCATCTGCCTGCAACACATCACAATCAATCACAATTGTGTTCTCACCCAATGCTTTCATATCAACTATGCCGCGCAGTGATCTACCAATTAATCTAGATATCTCTTGGGTTCGCCCGCCCAACTTTCCCTTAACACTCTCCCGATCGCTTCTTGTGTGAGTTGCCCTTGGCAACATCGCATACTCACTTGTTACCCAACCCTCACCCTTACCAACTAACCAACGAGGAACTCCTGGGGTAAAGGAGGCAACACATAAAACTCTGGTATTACCAAACTCAACTAAGACAGAACCTTCGGCGTTATTTAGCCAATTACGGGTGAATTTAACCGACCGAAGCTGATCATTTGATCGCCCATCTGCTCTACTCATTACAACTCCTTAAAATTAAATCTGATTAGTAACTTTTAAAACCTCAGGACCTAAAAATCTCTTTGCCAAGGTGGCAAACTTATCGGCATCTGCAGTTGCCACAAACCTATGATCAACCTTAGCCCCGGCCAGATTGAGTAGATCAGATTCCACCAAGGTGCGATATAGATCCTTTGCGGTCTCCTCCGCACTAGAAACTAGCGTTACATCATTGCCCATTACATATGAGATCACACCAGTTAGTAATGGGTAGTGGGTGCAACCTAAAACCAAGGTATCAACCTGATCCTTCTTCATCTGGGTTAAATAATCTTGGGCAATCTTGGTGATCTCATCCCCTGAGGTATGCCCGCGCTCTACATACTCAACAAATAATGGACAGGCGATGGAGGTAATTTTAAGTTGTGGGGCGGCAGCAAATGCATCTAAGTAAGCTTTAGAATCAATAGTTGCTTTGGTACCAATTACGCCAATCTTGCCGCTGCGAGTTGCCGCTACCGCTCTTCTAACTGCAGGTTGGATTACCTCAATTACCGGGATGCCATAGCGCTCGCGAGCATCACGTAATGTTGCAGCACTTGCAGTATTACAAGCAATCACAATTGCTTTAACGCCAGCTGCAACTAATTGATCCATAATCTCAAGGGCAAAGGTGCGGACCTGGGCAAGTGGGCGCGGGCCATATGGGCCACGGGCGGTATCGCCTAAATAAAGAATTGATTCACCAGGCAATTGATCAATAATTGCTCTTGCCACAGTTAATCCACCAACACCAGAGTCAAAGATGCCGATTGGGGCGCTCTTCTTATCTATTGGGGTGGTAACCATTTGTGTAAGTGTAAATGGCGAGCGCAGATATCCCCTGACCAAGCCAATCCATTAGAAAATGTCCGATTTAGCCCTTTTTTGGGGAAGATTTCTTAAGAATTAATGAGAACCATGCGTGTATTTACTTGTCGGACTGGCCAGTAACGGGCAACCTATACCTAGGCGATTAGTCGCAGCTTACATATGAGGCTACGAATAATTGCTGGCTTGTGCCCAAATGGGTATGAGCAACCTAAACGCCTATGGAGGCTATTTAGATGGGTTCACTATCACTAACCGACGGCCAGTTTGGCATCCTATACAACATCTTTTCTTTCGGACTTGTATCGATGCTTGCTTGCACCGTTTATACATTAGTTTCACAATCACGAGTACTGCCTAAGTACCGTGGCGCATTAGTTATGTCATCAATGGTTACATTCATTGCTGGCTACCACTACATGCGAATCTTCAACTCATTTGATTCTTCATTTGAGGCAGGCGCACTAAAGACAGGTACTGGAGCAGGAGCATTCAACGAGGCATACCGCTATGTTGACTGGATTTTAACTGTACCTCTTCTATTAGTTGAAGTAATTGCAGTGCTAGGTCTTGCTAAGGCAGCTTCATCTTCATTGATCAGCCGCTTAGTACCAGCATCTGCTGCGATGATCGCACTTGGTTACCCAGGTGAGATTTCAAATGTTAACAACACCAAAGTACTTTACGGTGTTCTTTCAACAATTCCTTTCCTATACATTCTTTACGTATTATTTGTTGAGCTTTCAAAGTCCCTAGATCGTCAACCAGAAGGTGTTGCAGCAACCGTTGGTCGCTTGCGCTTACTGTTGATCGCAACTTGGGGCGTTTACCCAATCTCATACCTATTGCCAATCCTTGATTCAGCAAATGCTGCATCAGCGGGAGCCTTTGTTAACCGCCAAATCGGTTACACAATCGCTGACGTTTTGGCCAAGTGCGTATTTGGTCTAACAATCCTAAAGATTGCAAAGATGAAATCCGCTGCAGAAGGCATGAAAGAGGGATCTTAATCCTCGAAGGCATTAAAAAAGCGGGGCCAAGTGATTGGCTCCGCTTTTTTAATGCCTTAAAACCCTTATAAGTGGTTTATTAAACTCTCTTGAATACCACCAAGCCAGAAGTAAACGGCGAAGAGTGGTTTTTGTAGATCATCATCTTTCATTAAATCATAGAGCTCATAACTATCATGCTTAATATCTAATCTAACGGCAAGGGCAAGACGCAGATCATTTATTGCAACCAGCCATTGGGCGGGATCGCTCACTGCAATATCTGCTTTTGGCAGTTCATGATCTACCGGAAAAACTAATTGCTCTCGCAAATACATTAACTGGGTTTGTTTAACCGACCTAAGTGAGCTTTCAGAGTATTTGCGAAACTCAGCTGCACTCTCTGGATCTGCGTAGGCATTTGGCAGTAACCGCCTAAGCACTGGATCATCTGGTTGTTCAATTGTAGATTCAAGATTACCAACTACTGCAGCCATTAATTGTGCAAATGGATCATCTGATTGGTAATGATGGGTGAAATTTCGCTCACCTAATAACTCAAGAAGCTGCTCAACAAGATTTATTAAGATATGTAATTCATCGTTGCTTAGCGCAACTGATAGATCACCTGTCTTAGCAGAGCCTTTAAACTCGCCCATGATCATCTCTTTGCAATGTTGCCCAAAGCCCATGCTCATGAAGTTGGGTAACTACTCGTTCCATCTCTTCTCGGCTTCCAGATGCCACCATCGCTTTACCTTCGGTGTGAACCTGCATCATTAACTTATGGGCTTTTTCTTGCGAGAAGTTAAATAATTTTATAAAAACATAGGTTACATAATTCATAAGATTTACTGGATCATCCCAAACAATTGTTACCCACAAATTATCAAAGAACTTACTAAGATCTAACTCCTCCTCAATTTGGGTTTGTGAGCTCATAAGTAAATTATCTAACTAAAACGCTTATCTCATCACTAATGCTGGCAGTATTTTTTGCTCCTGCGGCAATTACCACTTGATAGGTGGCTAAACCGGCGGCAGTTGGTGGGATATTAAAGGTAAAACCACCTGTTGTATCGGTGGTGAATTCACCTAGTGATTTACCATTTTGTTTAACAGTTAAATTAATGCCGGCAACTTTAGGAAGCACTTGACCAACAATTGCATATGTAGCCCCAGATTTAATTGATGCCGGAAGATTAAGCTTCACACCCGGCACAACTGAAATTACTTTTTCAACAGTCTTTGCCTCCAATCGCTCCCAACTGCCCTCAGATACCAATCGAATACTACTTTTCTCGCCAACTATTACCGGCAGATTTATTACACCATTTAAATCGGTAGTACCAGCAGCTAATGTGCGCCAGCTGGTATCGGTACTGTTTTTAATCTCAAACCTAACATTAAGTGAGGTAACTGGAGTTTTATCTGGCAATTTAAATGTGCCGGTTAGATTAAAGGTTGAACCATAACCAATCTGCTCTAAATCAGTTGCAATGCTGCCCACTACTTGATCTGGGGCGATTGATTTAGCAATATCTCTAATTGTGGCAATGGCAGCGGTATTTTCCATACCAAAGGTCCAAACCGCTATTCCGCCTAATCGATACTTGCCAACTAGATTTGTTCGAGCGGTATAGCTGCGTTCATCTGGATACCAAACAGTTCTACTTGCAGAACAAAAACTTGCTGAGTTTGTTGGATCAACATAGGTTTTCTTATAAGTAAATGTTGATTCAGCATATCCTTCGTTGTAAGTAGAGATGGCATTATTGCTGGCAGCAAGTGTTAACGCCTCTCGCATTATTACAGCCGCTTTTGCGCCAACTACAACTGAGCTTGCAAAATCTTTAGGACAAACTCCCTCAACCTTAGTAATCCAATCTCTGCCATAACCTGGAATTCCTAAGAAAACCTTTGATGCAGGCATTTGGGTAACTGCATACTTAACCGCATCCTCACTCCATGCCAACGGCCCAATTGGACCTGGTGCGGTAGTTGAGTAGTCATAAGCCATTATGCGCAGGCGATCAATTAGTGGGCCAATCTCAGCCCAAGAGTAAACCGAGTTACCAGCCCGCTTTGTCTCAAGTGCAAAATCAGGAGGTGTTGTAACAGATAAAAGTTTTCCTTGATCATGCAGAGCAGTAGATAACTCTTTAATAAATGTAATCCAATTTGGTTTTAGTACCGGCCAAGATGATCTGCCATCTTCGGTATAAAAGGTTTCAAAATCAAGATCAATTCCATCATAATTATATTTAACAACTAATGCTTTAATTGTTTGTACAATATTAGCTCGAGAGCTTGGATTTGCTAATAAATTTGCTAAAACCAACTTTGGATTATCATCGGTAATAGTTGGAAGTAGTATTAAATTATTTGCCTTAAGCCTGCTAATTACCTGCTCAATTGGGGTGGTGTATTTACCGAGCGCGTACTTATCTTTAATACTTGTTTCACCAGTTAAGCCATACCAAAATGGTGAGATATCTCTGATTAAATCTAGATTGCCCTCAACCGTAGGTAGATTTCTGGCAAGTGAGTAATCTGGCAGCCAACCAGAGAGAATTCTTCTTGGTGGATTATCTGCCAAAGATGCGGTAGTACTTGATATTAAAAAGGTAAGGGCGGTAGCAATTACTGAAAATTTGCGCGATCCCATATATTTTAGGGTATCGGTTTTAACTGAGAAATTACTTTAAGCGAGCGAGAATCTCTTTACATGTTGGACAGATTGGAAATTTTTGTGGATCACGGTTTGGTATCCACTTCTTGCCACATAATGCTCTAACAGATTTGCCGGTAACGGCCGATTCGGTGATCTTGTTCTTATCTACATAATGAGAAAACCGCTCGTGATCACCCTCATCGATTGGAGCGAGCACCTCTTTCTCAAGAAGGCCGCCCTTACTTGATTTACCGCGTAAATCATCGAGAAAACCCATAGACAAATCTTAATCTAAATTTATCGCCTACCATTTACCAATGGCCTCCCCACTTAAGAGTCTGCTACGAAGCTCAGATCTATCTAAATCAGATATCGAAGTGCTGCTTCATACTGCCAGCAAGTTTGCAAAAAATGCGCTTCGTGCTAAAAAAACATTAGCTAAAAGAACTGTCGCTATCTATATGACAAAATCTTCAACTAGAACCCGCCTTGCCTCTGAAACCGCTGTTGCCCATCTTGGTGGCACACCAATCTTTTTGCGTGCAGATGATTTGCAGATTGGCCGTGGTGAAACCATCTCAGATACTGCCAAAATCATCTCAGGCTTTTGCAGTGCGCTAATTGTGCGAACCTTTGCCCAAAGTGATGTTGATGAGTTAGGAAAGTATGCAAGCATTCCAGTAATTAATGCTTTAACCGATGATGATCACCCTACTCAATTACTTGCTGATTGGTTAACAATTAGTGAAAACTTTGGTAAAGATATTAAAAATCGTAAGTTTGTATATCTAGGTGATGGAAATAATGTGGCAAATGCTTGGTTAATTATGGGTGCCACTATGGGTGCACATATTGTGGTGGCAACTCCTGGTGGTAAATGGGCACCTAAATCTTCAGTAGTTGAGCAAGCAAATAAAATTGCAAAACAATCTGGCGCAAAGATTGAGGTAGTAACTGATCCAAAGGAGGCGGTGAGTGGTGCAAGTGTGGTTTACACCGATGTTTGGATGTCGATGGGTGACTCTGAATCTGATCGAGCAGAAAAGATTGCAGCTCTTACGCCATTTGCGGTGACAAATGATTTAATGAAATTAACTGCAAAGGATTCAATATTTATGCACTGCCTGCCAGCCCACCGTGGTGAAGAGGTAGCAGCTGAGGTTATTGATGGCGAAAAATCAGTAGTTTGGCGCCAAGCCTTCCACCGCCGAACAACTATTCAAGCACTTCTTTACCACCTAACAAGGGGTGAATTAAAGGGTAATTAAGTAGCAAAGTAGATTTAGCCCACAAATTATTTGGCAACAAATCAAGTAAAGGTTAGGTAAAGTTACCCAATGCGTATATCTGTCCCAAAAGAGATTAAATCTGGTGAGAAACGGGTTGCCTTAGTTCCAGATATTATTTCAAAGTTAACCAAAGCAGGACTTGAAGTAGTAATTGAATCAGGTGCTGGCGTATCTGCTGAGTACTCAGATAAACAATTTAGTGATGCTGGGGCGCAGATTAAATCAGGTGAGGTATTAACAAATAGTGATGTAATTCTTTCAGTCCAACCATTAAATCCTGCCCAGATAAAAAGCCTTAAAAAAGGTGCAATAACAATCTCATTTTTATCCCCAATGACCGCCTCTGATTCTATTGATGCTGCTGTTACAGCCGGTGTTACTGCACTCTCACTTGAGATGGTGCCTAGAATCTCCCGCGCTCAATCAATGGATGCCCTCACCTCACAAGCATTATGTGCTGGATATAAAGCATCTTTAGTTGCAGCTGAGTTATCACCAAAGTTTTTCCCACTTCTTATGACCGCAGCCGGCACTGTTACCCCAGCAAAGGTAGTTGTCTTAGGAGCAGGTGTGGCCGGACTTCAAGCAATTGCAACTGCAAAAAGATTAGGCGCAGTTGTCTCAGCTTATGATGTTCGCCCAGCATCTGCTGATGAGGTTAAATCAATGGGAGCAAAATTTATTACCTTAGAGCTTGAAGCCTTAGAGGGTGCTGGTGGTTATGCCAGAGAGATGACTGAGGAGCGATCTAATAAACAACGTGAATTACTTACGCCATATATTGCAGCCGCCGATGTTTTAATTACCACCGCTGCTGTTCCTGGCAGAACTGCGCCGAGATTAGTAACAGCGCAAATGATTTCTCATATGGCAGCTGGCTCTGTTGTAGTAGATCTTGCCGCTGAAAGTGGTGGCAATGTTGAGGGCTCTGTTGCTGGTGAGATTATTACAACAGCTACTGGAGTAAGGATTTGGGGCGGAAAAGATGTGCCTAGTCAATTAGCATTTCATGCCTCGATGTTGTTCTCTCGAAATGTAGTAAATCTTCTTTTGCTTATGAGTAAAACAGTTGATGGTAAGCCAACTGGGGTAATTGAAGCTGATTTTTCAGATGAGATTATTGACTCTGCAACTCTTACACATGCTGGATCAAAAAGAGAGAAGAGTAAGTAATGGCTAGTGAATTAATGAGTAATGAAATTGCCTTACTTGCGATATTTTTACTATCTGTCTTTGTTGGCTTTGAGGTTGTCTCTAAAGTATCAACCACTCTTCACACTCCCCTAATGAGCGGAGCAAATGCAATCCATGGGGTTATTTTAGTTGGCGCAATTGTGGTGGCAGATCATGCAAATACCAATCTTGAGTTAGGCCTTGCACTTGCTGCCGTAATTCTTGCCACTATAAATATGGTTGGCGGCTTTGTAGTAACTGATCGAATGCTGCAGATGTTTAAGGGCAAGCCAAAGGTTAATAAAGATGCTGGAGATAACAAATGAGTCGTAATCTCTATGATCTAATTGGCTTAGCCGCTGGTATCTGCTTTATCTTGGCACTTAAGGGTTTATCTTCACCAAAATCAGCACGGCGTGGAAACCTAATCGGTGCGGTTGGTGCAACTATTGCAACAATAATTGTTTTCTTCTATGCAAATGATGGCAAGGCTTTAAATAATCAGACCTTAATTTTAGCTGCGATTGCCTTTGGTGTATTAGTTGGAGTACCGGCAGCGCGCAAGGTGCAGATGACGCAGATGCCACAGTTAGTAGCGTTATTTAATGGTGTTGGTGGCGGGGCTGCAGCGTTGGTAGCAATTGTTGAGTATTTAAAGCTTGGAGATGGCGCAATGACCGCTGAGGTAGTTGCAACAGTATTTACCGTAATTGTGGGATGTGTTTCATTCGCTGGCTCAATTATTACCTTTATGAAGCTGCAGGAGTTAATGACAACTCGGCCAGTAATCTTTCCATTTGGTCGTCAAGTAATTGCACTTACATTAGTTGGTGTTCTAGCAAGTGGTGGTTGGGTTATCTCATCTGGTGGTTCAACACCATTACTAGTAAATGGCTTACTCTCCCTTCTATTTGGAGTTTTATTTGTACTACCTGTTGGCGGGGCAGATGTGCCAATTGTTATCTCTCTCCTTAACGCCTTTACCGGCTTAACTGTTGCCGCCTCTGGTTATGTACTGCAAACCACTTTGTTAATTGTGGCTGGAACCTTAGTTGGTGCCTCTGGAACTATCTTGACTAGGTTGATGGCAGATGCAATGGGTAGATCTTTATTTGGAACTTTATTTGGTGCCTTTACCGCCAAAGCACAAGCAAGCACCGGTACAGTAGATGCTCGTCCAGTTAAATCAGGATCTGCTGATGATGTAGCAATACTTCTTAATTACGCACAGCGTGTAGTAATTGTTCCAGGATTTGGTCTTGCAGTTGCTCAAGCACAACACACAGTTAGAGAGTTAGCAGACCTACTTGCATCAAAGGGTGTTGAGGTTGCATACGGTATTCATCCAGTTGCAGGTCGTATGCCAGGACATATGAATGTATTACTTGCTGAAGCAAATGTTCCATATGAACAATTAGTTGAGATGGAGGAGATAAATCCAACCTTCCCACAAACAGATGTGGTCTTAGTTGTTGGTGCAAATGATGTGGTAAATCCGGCAGCAAAGACCACACCAGGTTGCCCAATTTATGGAATGCCAATTTTAGATGTTGCCCTAGCCGGTAATGTGATCTTCCTTAAAAGATCAATGCGTCCAGGCTTTGCTGGTATTGAAAATGAGCTCTTATATGAGGCAAAGACCACACTTTTATTTGGTGATGCAAAGGATTCACTAACCAAAGTTGTTAGCGCCCTAAAAGCTTTATAAGGAATAAAAGTTTGCTAGAAGTAGTTATATAATTACTTACTTAATATAAATATTGGAGATATGTGCCAGCCGTAACCGTTAGAGATATCACTGTTTTGCCTCGGGTTGTTGCTGATACAAATTTGCGACCTCGCCGGGTAAAAAGCATTACTACCGCCCCACAAGGACATGAGGGTGAGGGCTTTCCAGTAAGGCGAGCATTTGCAGGGGTTGATTTAGCAGATTTAGATCCATTTATTCACTTAGATCAAATGGGTGAGGTTGAGTACGCACCAGGTGAGCCAAAGGGAACACCTTGGCATCCACACCGCGGCTTTGAAACTGTTACCTACATAATCGATGGCATCTTTGATCATTATGACAACCATGGTGGCGGCGGAACTATCTCTGATGGTGACACCCAATGGATGACAGCAGGGGCAGGCATATTACATATTGAAACTCCACCAGAGCATTTAGTTGTTAGTGGTGGTTTATTTCATGGCTTTCAGCTTTGGGTAAATCTACCGGCAGCAAAAAAATGGTCACCACCTGCCTACCAAGATTTACGAGCATCCGATGTTGCATTACTTTCTTCAAGTGATGGCGGCGCTCTTCTTAGAGTAATTGCTGGTGAGGTTGCAGGTTTTAAAGGTCCTGGCTCTACGCAAACACCAATCACATTAGTTCATGCCACATTACAGCCAGGTGCTCAGCTTCGCCTGCCATGGAACCCGGCATACAACGCACTGTCCTATGTATTAAATGGTTTTGGCACAGTAGGGGATGAAAAAAATCTGATTAAAACTGGTCAACTAGTTACTTATCGTGATGGAGATCTAATTGTGATTGCCGCAGATTTAAATCAAGAGTCTCGCTCTCCTGCCATGGATATTTTAATCTTGGGCGGCTTACCAATTAAAGAGCCAGTTGCCTGGATGGGTCCATTTGTAATGAATACTAAAACTGAAGTTTTAAAGGCATTTGATGATTTTCAAAAGGGTGTGCTGGGGGTTGTGCCACCTGATTGGAGTAAGAAGGTAAGGCCAGTTAGTCGAGATGGTATTGGTTATAAGTTAAGTGGAGATTTAGCCGGTGTGCATGGCACACCTGATCACTTACAGGAGAGTTAAAAGTACTATTTGACTAATGTTCTTTCATAAAACTTACCCCAGTTTTTATCCTTTATCCGGTTAGCCTCATGAAATGGCTGCTCATTAAAGTGATAACTTGCCCGTCTTTTAATCATTGCTTTTCGCAGATATACCTGAGTAAGTGAGCTGGTAATAGTTGAGGTAGTAGCGATAAGGATTAGCCATAAATAAAGTAACTCATTTTGGTAGTTAGATAAATAAAGAAGTGGAATCACCGTAAGGCTAATAAGTGCGATTTTGAATGAGATTGATCTGACGGATCGGATTCGCATGACAAAATTTTAATACTGAAGTTAATTCTATAGTTGAGATTAATACTAGGTATAAATATTTTGTAGCCTATTTAAGTGACAATACAAACTCATATTTACTGCAGGGCTAGCTAATAATTTTAAGATCTTCCAAAGTTTGATTTTAGCGCATTGTAGTTTTGGAGAATTTCAGTGCTTGTTAGAACTCTGTCATACATGTGAACGGCAGCAATACTTTTATCGCCATAGTAATTTCTTCCACCGCTCTTTTCACCACCGATACCTAAATCGTTAGATTGATTTAAAGCCCCGCTCCCTGACGTGCCTTGAATACTGCTCGGATCAGTATCTAAAGTTCCATCAACATAAATATTAAGTGCGCCTGTAGTAGTATTTCTAGTAGCGGTCACATAATGCCAAATACCATCGCTGTATGTATTGGCTGAGACTCTCTCAATATCGCCATCACCGTATATCGAGTTATTACCGTTACCAATTCCCCAGACAATACGTCCCCCGGTTAGTCCCAAGCCAAAATCACTTGTGTAAGATGGATAATCTCCATCAATTAAAAAACTAGTATCCCAAAAGTGATAGGGGCTTGATCCAACACCGGCGTTAACAGTTTTAAACCAAACGCCAATTGTCATGTCATAGTATGTTGAATTAGCGATTTTGAGCCTCTGCGATCCAGATGGTGTGCCAGTAAAAGTAAAGCAGCTTCCTACTCCAAATGAGGTGTATGCAGGATTCAGATAGGGCGTAGCAACACCTCCTGCGCTACCAGCATTACTCCAGTTTCCACTTCCTGAGTAAGTACTTGCATTTAAATTCACAACCAAATTACTTGAAACTATCGAGGTACCTGAATAGGCCGAGGCTGACTGATAGCTATTACTAAAGTTAGGGGCGATTGAGATAGAAGATAGTGTGGCAGCAGAGAATGAGGTAAGTGTGGAGTTTGATTGATTACAGGTATTGGAAGGTGAGCTTAAAATAAAAGTGCCGCTGGAAACTCCAGTATTTGGAATATTAAATGAGGCAAATGTTGGTATGCCATTTAGTAGATATGTTAAATCTAAGACATTACCCCCGCACCCTTCTGGGTAGCGCATATCTAGCCCGCCAACTGAGATGGTCGCAACCTCCATCTTTGAGGTTGCTTGGTTCATAACTGTTTGTGCACTCATTGTTATGTCAGAGTCACATGATGAAACATATGTGGCACCAGATCCACCGGAGATACCACCGCCTGCGTTAATACTTATTGTGGTAGCTGCAATCGCTGCGGAGGTAAGTAGGCCAAAAAATAAAAAGGCCAGCATTAAGGGCTTGGCAAGGGAAACTCTCACAAGCCCCCCCCAAAAAACAATATGAAGGTAAATCCTAGATTTACCTTTACGCTCTGTCTAGATTTCACTTTCTTTCTCAAGGGTTGAGAAATATCTCCAATATTTGTCACCTAAATAAGTGACGCTCATTTATGGTTGTTTGAGAGTGCATGAGCCAATGAAAACAGAGTTAAGCTTTCATTTGTATTTCTATATGCCTTGCTCGCTCTTAATTACAGCGTGGCTTAGTCAGATAATAAATTTCACTTCTACAATTACCACATGGACAAAATGGATAACATCGGTGTAAGTCTATGGGGTGCATTCTTTGGCATCCTGGCAAGTTATGCGGTATTTGGAATGGACAAACCATATAGCGCGATGTTTTTTGCTGGTGGCGGCGCTGTCCTTGGTTATATCTTCGTTGAAGCTACTGATTAAATAAGTTCTGTAAAAAGAGTTAACTACTAAAGGTGGTTAGCTCTTTTTTTATTTACTTTTTTAACTAATAGATAGCGCTACCGTGCTTAGATTTGCAATGCTAAATGAGGTTAGAGCCACCGATGCGTAGTAGGTAGTTGAAACAACGCTTCCGTCCCCAATTGCCCCAAACTTATAAACTATGGTATCTCCTTGCGGAGATGCACCACTTATTGAGGCTAAGGTCCAAGAAGCGTTATAAACACCAGCTGATGTTATAACTGCAAGTTGCATAATCTTACTCGTTGTAGCACCGCAACCAATTCCAGTTGAGGTATTAGTTGGAGAAATATCAACTCCAGTTATCGTAAGGGCGGTTATCTTATAAATATTAGCGGCGGTGTCGTAAGCCTGATCAGTTGAAATTGTTACATCAGTGTCACAGGTAGTAGCTGTTGCATAACCAGCACCTAGTGATAGCGGGCTTCCGGCATTTATCGTAATTGATGTTGCAGCAACTACGCCACCAATACCAAGGACAGCTGTCAAAGCTAGTAGAACGTAGAGCCTGCTTCTTCTCTTGCTCTTCTCATCCTGCATCTTTAGAAACCCCATCACTTGTAAATCAATACTTTAAATGTACGCCGATTAGGAGATATATACAGTTTAAATTGTCGGAGTTGGTAGGTATTTTCTGAACTATCACATGAGGGTTTAGGTGACACAATTCCAAGAGTTATTAACTTATTTTGGTGTGGCAGCTAGCTGCTTTTGCAGTTGCATAACAGCAGTAGTTAATTTATCTACCGACTCCTTTGTGTTTTTTAGTTCAACTGAGATCTTATTTATCTGATCTATTGCCGGTGCTATTAATGAGGCTGCCTGGGATAGTGAAAACACACCTACCAGCAAAAATATGAGCCCAACTGTAAGAATTGGGGTGGCCAATCTTTGGGTGATCTGCTCTCTCATTAACTTTCCTCTCTTTGGCATCACTATAAAGAGCATCTGCTCACCTGCTCAGCATTTATCTCAATAAATATAAAAGATGGGGGCAAACCCCTCAAGTAAATTTTAATCTTGCACTCAAACTCTAAACCAAAACTTTAGTAGGTGACATTTGAGAGGCTAACCCCCCATAATAAGTATAAATAGAGGAAACTATGGTTATGAGCATGTTGCAAACCCACTCTGATCAACTAAAGCTATTAATAGTTGAAGATGACAAGATTTTACTGACCATGATGTCCCATGCCTTAACTAAAGAGGGTTTTAAAGTTTTAGCTGCTGCCAGCGATGCCCAATCTGCAATGCAGTATTTTGATAAAGCCCGCCCTGATGTTGTGATTTTAGATATTGATTTAGGAGCCGGGCCTAGTGGTATTGATCTGGCAAATAAAATGAGGCAGATCTCTGGGCGAATCGCAATTGTTTTTTGTACTAGCTTTAAAGATATGAGATTTATTCAAGATGATTACTTGAAATATCCACTTCATACTGTTGTTTTGAAAAAAGCAGATGTAGTAAATATGGAGAAATTTTCAAATGCAATTAATGAAGCGGTTGAGTTAATTAGAGAAAGTGATGAGAGTAAACCTGATCAACTTCATGAAAAGTACTATAAAGATTTAACGGCGCTTGAGATTGAGTTGCTAACTTTAATTGCTGGTGGGCACTCAAATAAACAGGTCGCTGCTGAAAAAGGAATAAGTCTTAAGTCCTGTGAAAATGCAATCGCCCGCCTGGCTAAGAAGTTAGAGATTCCAGCAACTGAGCAGAGTAACCAGCGAGTTTTATTGACCAGAAAATATTTTGAATTATCGGGTAAATCTAACAGTAAGTAAATAGGGATGTTAAAGCATAATTTTAAGAGTATATCCGCCGTTGTCTTTAAAACTAATGGGTGGAAAATTGATCTTTATTTATTTCCATATTTAACTTTAATATTTATATTACCTGCGGTTTTTACTCAGAAAAGTGCAACGGAGTCGGTAGATGGCTTCCTAGGGTGGTTTTTAATAAAGTTATTGGCCGTACTCTTTGCATATCTTATTTATCTTAAAATTTATTACTTGCTTACTACTAGAAACCGCAATAACTTAAAGTTTTATGAAATTTTTGTAATAGGAGCATTTGGTGGAGCAGTGAGTGGATTATTAACAGCATTAATTATCTCCTTAACTAAGTTTGTAAACACAGATAAAAGTTTTATCGCTCAAGTTATAGGGCCGGCTATAACTGCTGGTATCTGGCTGCCAATTGCTTGTGCAACTTCGGTAGGTTATAGGAAGATCAGTGATCTACACCAAACTCTAAACTCACAGTTCAATATTAAAATCATTGAAGAAATACATAAAAGTGATTTGTTTAAGGAAGCTGTTGTAAATAAAGACCGAATTACTACTGAGCAGATTATTAATATTGTAGCGAGTAGTGAAGATTACTCTTCTGCTGCTAAAGATTTGGGGCAAATTGGTGTTAAGAATGAAAAATTTAAATTCCTTAAAATAAAAAGAATTAAAGAAATATTTTCTACACTAGCGCGAGGTAATAGAATATTTAATATCTCAGTAAAAGCGGCGCCTCTAAACCCATTTTTATTTACTATAGTTATGACCACAGTTGTATTCTTTGGTGCAATACAGAATAATCCTACAATATCCGGCTTAATCGTAACTGCCTACATTGCAACATACACCTATGTATTCCACAGGCTTCAACTATATTTTTATGAGAAAGCAGCTAATTTTTTTTGGCTCAGCATTGTTTGTGATGTTGCCTGCTTACTCTCTTTTATGTTAACTGGATTTTTACTCGATCGTTTTACTAATCTCACTATCTACTACGCTTCCCCTTTTTTCTCGAATTTACTGGTGATTTTCCTCTATCTGATGATTTACTTAACCGGCCACGTTTCACAATCGGCAACTATTTCATATCGACAACAGAGATTAAAATTTGAGGAGTACTTAAACTCTGAATCCTTTAAGTTAAAAATCTTAAATCAAGAGGTCTTAGATGACTCAATGAAGTGGGCTCAACTAATTCATGGCAGAGTGCAAACTAGGTTTATTGCAGCATCTGGTGATAATTCAGTAGCAGGTAGGCAGAGTTTGGTCTCTGAAATTAATAGAGTGATTGTTGATGAGTTAGCACATAGTGGAGTTAGCGAGAGTGATGCAGCTTTAATTATTGAAAGGATCACCTCACCGTGGAGCGCTGTTATCTCGATAAATTCAGTTATTAGTAAGGAGCTTAAAAATACCGCCTTGCCTGAAGGTGCTGCTACAAAATTAGAGCAGGTGGTGGAGGAGGTGATAACTAATGCGGTCAAACATGGGGCGGCGCAGAGTATTTGGCTAGAGCTGGGTATGGAATCAGATAAGAGTTTGCTCCTACAAATTAAAAATGATGGCAAGGCGGTTGAGACCAAACGAAAAAGCCTTGGCACATCACTCTTTGATAAAGCCGGGGTTTGGTCTTTAAGTAATGTAGATAGCTATGTAATCTTTAAGATGGTAATCAATCTTTAATTTAAGGAGTACTACCGCTTTTCTGCGGCACATTCTTTCTTCTAATCTGATCTGAGGTGTATTGATAAAGGGTGATTCTGGCATCATTAAAATCCTGGCACCCAGTATCGGTAGCTGAATCAACAACTAGATTTGTTCTCGCTCTAAGATATATCGAGCCAGAGTTTGCCGCCATGATTCTGCCTGAGGTTGAGGTTAATTTAAAAATAGAAAAAGCTGCCTGCACCTGAGCAAGGGTGCCGGTGATGATGTAACTCTTTCCAGCACCAGTATCGGTAATAACACCGGGTGAGACTAAGAGGGAGGCTAATGAGAAGCTCAAGTTAGTGCTACTTAAAAGATCTGCCCCAGTTGCCCCAACAATTGAAACACATGATGTAACTGTATAGGTTTCTGATGTACTCAAATATGGGGGTGGAATAAAACTACTAAGTGCATTGGGCTGTATTCCACTTCTAGATATTAATTTTTGAGTAATATTTGGAACAATCTGAAAGGTTGTTGAGGCGGTTGGATTAGGTGATGAAGATGCTGTTGCTGTTATAGAGCAGCTGCCGGTTGAAACAAATGTAACAACTCCAGTAGATGAATTAACGGTACAAACCGGTGCAGTAGAGCTTGAATAGGTTTTCGATCCACTACTTACAGTTGCTGATGCGGTAGTAGATTCACGGGGAAAAAGTTTATTTGTAATTGTTGTTATTGTTATTGTTATTGGTTTTAGGTATTTAACAATTACAATTCCGTCGCCACCGCGGCCACTATAGCCACCGCCACCATATGAGCCATTGCTATTTACTGCCAAAGTACTACTACCCCCGCCACAAGTTGCTGTACCATTGCCGCTACCTGCAGTACCTGCACCACCACCACCATGGCAAATGAAAACTCCTGTAATATCATCAGATATTCCCACTCCACCTTTACCAGGTTTGTCAGCATATGCCCACGAGTTAGAGCCGCCACTTTCCTGAGTACCAGCACCTCCAGCGCCACCGCCACCACCGCCAGCAAAAGAAGACAACGTAGTTGCGAGTTGATTTGCTCCTGATCCTGCATAACCACTTCCACTTGTACCACCTGCCGAAGTGGTAAGTGGTGAGCTGCCGCCACCGCTCACCTGCGAATTACTTCCAAATTTAGAATATCCACCTCCCGTGCCAGTGTTACTACTAAGACCGGCTGGGCCACCGCAACCATTTTGTACTGGTGGGGATCCACCGGCTCCAACAATTATGGTTAAAGCAGTACCTGCTATGACAGCTGTTGTACCAGTATCAACCGCACCACCACCGCCACCCCTGGTATACATCCAATTACATCCACCGCCACCTGTACCACCACCACCACCAACAACGAGTGTGCGTACTGAAGAAACTCCAGTTGGAACTGTCCAGGTTACGACAGTAGTTGTATCTGTGAATGAAACAACACAGTAATCACCACTTGTGGTTGCAGTAACCCCGGTTGCAGAGGAAACAGTCGAATCACATGGGGCGGTACCAACTGATGCCGCGTTAGCTGTGTGAATCGCAATTGGTGAGAATGTTGAAAAAATTAGGGTGATTAAAAAAGGAATTATTAAAGGTTTTTTAATCACGAGTAATTATACCCGAGCGGGTTTAGGGATTACTGGTTGCACTGGTTAAACAATTTAAGTCAACAACTTGGCAGGTTGGTCTGCGTGATTGCAGGGCAACTGCTGAGAAGGAGGTGACTAGAATTCCAGATAATTTATTACTCGCCTCATTTACGCCACCAGTTGCATCCCCCCAGGTATAGGTGTTACTGATGCTAGAGGTTGAGATCGCCCAGGTGGCAATGGTTGCTCTGCCATCAACTAATACCTGCATCTCCATAATTGAGCCCCCGCAACCGCCTGGAAAGCTCTGATCAACATCACTTAACTGGATCTGGCTCACCATCATTTGATTGGTGGTAGGGCTTAGGGTCACCTTAGGAGTGACTGTGACCTCAGGATCACAGGCTGCTGCTACTGCAGTGGAGGCACCTAACATAATTGGCTTAGCTTGGTTAATGCTGATGGTTTGAAAGGCAAAACCGCCGCCACCTAAGACCATAACTATTTGTAGAGTAATTGAGATGAAGAGTTTGCGCCTCTCCTTTTTACCAGAGTTATCCTCCCACTCTGATCTTCGCCGCAGCACCTTCACGGAAAATTAATTTACTGCCCAAACTGGTTAAAACCGCTGATATCACTTAGTTATTAAGGTGCGTGTCTTGGTAGATTAAGTAGGTGAAAATTAGAGCTGCCATGTTAAGTTATCACAATTAGCGCCATTACTGCTTGGGTTATAGATGCTTAGCTGGCTGTATTTAATACAGTTTATTATATGAAAATACTTAGTAGAGTCTAAAGGTGAGATTTAAAGCTCTGCCACAATGCTTAGTCGCAATTATTTTATTAACTGGATGTGTTAGTAATCAAAGTGGTGCTATCACCGATCATGATTTTGAGGTGGTGGTGCGCAAAAAAGAGGCTTGTGATGCTTTTAATAATACTAGGGCTGGGCTTAGTGATAAGGAGTTAAAGGTGGTGGGGAGTAAATCATTGGAGTTTTTTATTACCTTAGCTGATTTAGACTCTCGCTATATTCCACAGGCTGAGATGATTGCCGCCATAAGTACTACCGACTTTAATTTATTAGATTCACCCGCTGCAGTTAAGGGCTTAGATTATGTAGCTCAAATATCCTTCTTCTGCTCTTTTTGATATAGCAAATTTAATAGATAAAGGTTAAAAAGCCCGGATTGGCCGGACGTAGAGATTTTGACCGGCCATCGACTTAGCGGTCCAGCCTTGGAAGCCTGAAGGGAACCACTGGTATCGAGCGTAGTCAACGTATCCGTCTCCGCGATCAGATGATGACCAGTAGTCGTAGCTGCCAAAGCCTGCCGCACCGGATCCTGTGTTAATCGTTCCGCTACTGTTACAAACTGTTGCATCAGAAGTCCAAGCTTGACCTTTTGCCCACTTACACATCTGATTTAGTTCATCAAAAGATGGCAAATACCAATCAGATAAATTATTTGGTCCTCGATAAGCTCTAGAAATAGTTCCAGCTTTGCTGGCAGTAGCGTCTTGTGAAACCATGGCAAGGGTATTTCGATAGCCCCAACCTATTGCAGTTGCCGTTGCAGTCTCTGGAGCGCTGGCGTTGTTAACTACAGTGGTTGTGTTACCAGACCACTGATAGGCAGCATCTGTCCAAGCATTGGATCCAGTAGTTGGAGCAGCCTCTAAGTAGTAACACTTGAAATTATATGGACTACCAGTTGCGGTGTAGCTTGGTCCACAACTAAATCCAGTAGTTGAGACATAAAATACTCGCCCGCCCCCTGGTCCAATATCACCAACCTGATAGCCACTACCGCTCATCTTTACCGCCACATTGGTAAGTCCATCTGCTTGAAATGGTGTGAGTAATGTATTTGCATACTTATTATTTATACTAAATGTTGCTCCCGTAAAGCTAAATGTGTCATTAGTAGCAGATGGAATTATTGTCCAAGAGGCGTAGGTCATCTGCCCATTAATCTTTAGCGCAACCTCAGCATTTCTATATCCACAGCCCGTTACTGGAGTTTGGTCAACATCACTTAACGC
>KB900425.1 GCA_000378865.1 actinobacterium SCGC AAA278-I18
TAATTCCAGTTGGTGACAACAAATTTGCCGCCCTTAATACCGCTGTTTGGTCTGGCGGTTCATTTATCTATGTGCCAAAGGGCGTAAAGGTTGATATTCCACTGCAGGCATACTTTCGAATCAATACTGAGAATATGGGTCAGTTTGAGCGAACTTTAATTATCGCTGATGAGGATTCATATATTCACTATGTTGAAGGGTGTACTGCACCAATTTATTCATCTGACTCATTGCACTCAGCGGTTGTTGAAATTATTGTTAAGAAAAACGCTCGAGTTCGTTATACAACCATTCAAAACTGGTCAAACAATGTTTATAACTTGGTAACAAAGCGAGCAACATGTGCTGAGGGTGCCACAATGGAGTGGATCGATGGCAACATCGGATCTAAGGTAACCATGAAGTACCCAGCTGTTATGTTGATGGGACCGCACTCAAAGGGTGAGACACTTTCAATCGCCTTTGCTGGTGAGGGACAACATCAAGATGCTGGTGCAAAGATGGTTCATGCTGCTCCATACACGTCATCAACAATTATCTCTAAATCAGTTGCACGAGGTGGTGGTCGAACCTCATACCGTGGTTTAGTAAAAGTAGAAAAGGGTGCACATCACTCTAAGAGCACAGTTAAATGTGATGCTCTACTTGTTGACACTATCTCTCGCTCTGATACATATCCATATGTAGATGTGCGTGAAGATGATGTTTCTATGGGACATGAAGCCACAGTTTCTAAGATCAGCGATGATCAACTCTTCTACTTAATGTCTCGTGGTCTAAGTGAGGATGAAGCAATGGCAATGATTGTGCGTGGCTTTATTGAGCCAATCGCTAAAGAGCTGCCAATGGAGTACGCCCTTGAATTAAACCGGTTAATTGAACTGCAAATGGAAGGCGCAGTTGGTTAATGAGTTTATTAACTACTAATTACCTAACCCCACATGGTCGGGAAGAGGCGTGGCGGTTTACACCGCTAAAGCGGCTTGCTGGATTACATGATCTTGCAGTAGATATTGCTGATCATATTTCTATTTCCAGTAAAGCAGCGCTTGCTGCTGGTGTATCCCTTACTACGCCAAACGCCTCTGAGTATCCACCTGCATATGTCTCCTCTGATGTAGTTACAAACCGAATCCGAGAAAATGTTAAAAAG
>KB900426.1 GCA_000378865.1 actinobacterium SCGC AAA278-I18
GGAATAGTTAAGCTTTGGCTTAGTATCTCGTTTCTAATAACTCGGCCATTATCAAAATTAAGAGTCACCCCAAATGGATTAACGCTGCTCGGCTTACTATTTGGCGTACTCCTTTACTTAAATGCCAATTCATTTTGGGCACCATTCTTATTAGTAATCTCTTTAATTTGTGATGGAGTTGATGGTAGTCTTGCAATTATTACCGGTAAAGATTCAAAGTGGGGAGCAGTTCTTGATTCAGTAGTTGACCGGCTAACTGAAGTTTTTTGGGTGCTTGCACTTTATGAAATTGGAGCAGATATATATCTACTAATCACTGTAATTGCCCTTGCATCAGCTCAAGAGTATCTGCGTGCTCGTGCCGGGGGATTAGGGTTATCTGAAGTAGGAGTAGTCACACTAGCTGAGCGGCCAGTGCGGGCTTCATTTGTTTTCGTTGCGCTAATTGCCGCACTATTAGAGATGACAATTATTAATCAAATTACTTTAGTCTGGTTAGTACTGCAACTAATTAGTTTTTTTATGATTAGCAGATTTACTTATCTTCGACTGCGTTAAGCCTTACCAATTGCATTTGCCACAATCTCTGCGCTAATTCCAACTAATGGCAAGCCACCACCTGGATGAGATGAGCCACCAACAGAAAACAATCCTTTAATCTTTGAGCGATTACGTGCCCGTAAGAATGCAGAAAGGGCTGAGTTACTTGATGTTCCATAGATAGAGCCACCAGGTGCCATTGCATAATTCTCTAGATCAGCCGGTGTTCTAAACTTAAGAAAATCTAATCTATTGGAGACATTTAGACCAAGTTGGTCTAGCTTCTTAATCAATTTTTGGGCGTATAGATCACCACCCTTACTCCAATCCCAGCCACCATTTTTTTGGTGGCGCGGTGCATTAACCAACACAAACCAGGACTCTTTATTAGTGCCATTAACCATAGAACCATCTTTTGGTGCACAGATATAGATAGTTGGATCATTAACTGGTACTTGTTTTGAAAAGATCTCATCAAACTCAGCATCATAATTTTCTGGGAAGTAGACATTATGATGGTTTAACTTACCTGGGGCACTCTTT
>KB900427.1 GCA_000378865.1 actinobacterium SCGC AAA278-I18
CTTCAACTTGTGATGGCAATAATGTAGAGGAAGTTGCAAAATATTCACGAAATGCGTTTGATCATATTAAATCTGGAAAAGGTCCATATTTACTTGAGTGTCTTACTTATCGAACTCATGAACATGTTGGACCTGGTTTTGATTTTGAATTACAGAGAAATTATAGAAGTAAAGAGGAGATTCTAGAATGGATGGCCAAATGTCCAATAATTTCCAGCAGCAATTTATTAAGGAAAGTCTATGGTGTTACTGAAAAAGATTTTGCTTTGATAAAAAAGGGGGCGGCCCAGACAATAGAAGAGTCGTTCAACCTTGCAGAAAAATCACCATTCCCTTTGGTCGAATCACATCTTGACAACTTATATTTTTCTGAATCCAAAGGAAGATAAATGAGAAAAATTACATATGCTCAGGCCATTTCTGAAGCAACATGCTTAATGATGGAGGCGGATCCAGATGTCGTTTTAATGGGTATCGGTATGGATTATTCGTCTGGAGTTTTTGGCACTACTAGAGAGGCATTCATTAAATTTGGTCCAAACCGAGTTATCGATACGCCAGCGATGGAAAACGCACTTACAGGTATAGCAATCGGATCTGCAACCGTGGGTCTTAAACCAGTGCTAGTTCACGCACGAAATGACTTCATGCTTTTAGCATTAGATCAACTTCTTAATGTATGCGCAAAATGGAGCTACATGTTCAATGGAAATGCTGGGAGCGTTCCAATAATCAATCGAGCAGTTATTGGAAGAGGTTGGGGTCAGGGGGCTACACATTCACAAAGCATTCAATCAATACTGGCACATTTCCCTGGTTTACGAGTTGTAATGCCATCAACTCCAGCAGATGCTAAAGGGATGCTTTTATCAGCCTGGAAAAGCTTGGATCCAATCGTAATTCTTGAACACAGGAGTTTATTTGAGGTTGAAGGTCAAGTTGAAGAAGGACTTGCATTTTC
>KB900428.1 GCA_000378865.1 actinobacterium SCGC AAA278-I18
ATTTTGGTTACCTCAGCTGATATTCGCAAAGCACTTGAAGAGCCGGTAAATGCGATTGTTAATGCTGTAAAGAGCACATTAGATAAGACCCCACCTGAGCTTGCCAGTGATCTTATGGATAGAGGCATTGTGTTAACTGGTGGTGGCGCATTACTACGTGGATTAGATGAGAGATTACGTCATGAGACTGGAATGCCAATTCATATTACCGAGCGCCCACTACAAGCAGTAGTAGAAGGCTCTGGTAAATGTATTGAAGAGTTTGAAGCCTTAGAGAAGGTTTTAATCTCTGAGCCTCGGCGTTAATTTACCTAACTTATAAGGGAGTTTATTTGTGGCAAAGGGCGGCGGTAATCGTTCGCGGCTCCTACTAGTTCTGCTACTAGTTTCATCCCTATTTTTAATTACGCTAGATCTTCGTGGTATTAACCTAGCCAGCAGTATTAGATCTGGTGTTGGAACTGCATTATCACCAGTAGAAAATCTATTTTCTAAGATGTTTTCTCCAATTGGAAGCTTTACCTCAGACCTGCGAAACCTTGGCAAGTCAAATAGCAAGATTGCAGATTTAACAAGTGAGGTAGATAAATTAAAAGCTGAGAAGATTATTGATGAGGATACAGTTGGACAGCTAAGCCAATTAAAAAATATCTTAGATCTTGCAGGCCGCGGTGGTTATAAAATAGTTGCAGCTCGTGTTATTAACCGCGGATCTAGTGCCACCTTTAAACAGACCATAACTATTGATGTGGGTAGTAAAAATGGCATCACTAAAAATATGACAGTTATTTCTGAAAGTGGTTTAGTTGGAGTAGTTAAATCTACGACAAATAATACTTCTGTTGTTTTATTAATGAGTGATCCAACCTTTAAAATTGGTGTCCGAATTGCTGGTACGCAAAGTATTGGTGTGGTATCTGGTCAG
>KB900429.1 GCA_000378865.1 actinobacterium SCGC AAA278-I18
CCACCATTTCAGTTGCCTGCTTAGCAAGCCAGACTGGATTTTTAATATTTGCTGGAGTGTGAATTAAGTTTCTACATTGCCAGACAGCTGATGCCAAAGTATTTGCATGCTCAACCTCTTCGGGAAACTCTCCATAAATTACTAACTTTGGTTTCTTATCTTTTTGTTCAGACTTTAGGGAGAACTGATAATTTGATAGCGAAAAGGCTACACCTTGGGTAATTACTAAATTAGCTTCTTCAGTTAGTGCAGAGAGCAAAACAGCGGAGGTTCCTTTAACTTTTCGCCCTAGTGAGCTTGCTGCTTTCCGTATCTCATCATCGCTTTTCTCCCCTACACCCACTAAATAAATTCGGTTTAGATCATCTAATGTAATTGGAACTTCAATAATCTCACCAGCCTTAGCAGTGAAATCTGGCCAATTAGCTAATTCTATGTTTAGGTCTATCTTGGTTAATGCAGTAACTTTTTTGAGAAACTCAGTTTTAGTTATTTCAATTTTTTCAGCCGCTACTACTGGAATTACGACAGCGGTAATGCTGGTGAAATCTAAATCATCTCCATTTATATGGCTAAGTTTTGGATATAGATCGGTGAGTTTATGGACCATAACCCGGCTTTAAATTAAGTCAGTCGATTACTTTTTAACTAATGCAACAGCTGCTTGTAAAACATTCCCTAAGTTAGTTGCCTCTTCAACATTTAGCTCAACAACTAATCTTCCGCCACCTTCAAGTGGAATTCGCATAACCATAGAGCGAGCCTCTTTTGTGACCTCCATCGGGCCGTCACCAGTTCTTGGTTTCATCGCTGCCATTTAGCTCTCCCCTGTAAAATCAATCAGTGCCGTGCTAGAGGAGTAATTATCCCTCATATGCCTGCAGGTGG
>KB900430.1 GCA_000378865.1 actinobacterium SCGC AAA278-I18
CCACCTTTGCCTCTTTAAAAAATCTTACCCCGGTAATTAATGCTTGCTCAGGTGAGCTCTCATAGGAGCCAAATGGAAAATCTGCCACCACCATCGCGCTACTGCTGGAGTTAACTACCGCCCGTGCCATTGGAATTAACTCATCAACTGTTACTGGGATGGTGTTCTCATAACCAAGAAAGTTATTGCCAGCAGAATCACCTACTAATAAAACCGGGATGCCAGCTTGATCAAAAATGCTAGCTGTCATCTGCTCATAGCAGGTCAGCATCGCCCACCTTTGCATGGCCACCTTTTTGGCAGCCAAATCAGCAATTGAAATACGAGTGGTAATAGCATTACTCATTACTTACTCCTTAAGATCAAGGCCAATTACTTAGGTCCCTGTCTTTGCTAGGTAGTGCTACTTTAACTTAACTCCCGCCAGATGCGCTACTGGGGTACGCTTGAAAAGTGAGTCAATCCGGTCAGATCAGAATTGCCCTCGCCCAGATCAACCCAACAGTTGGTGATCTGGCTAAAAATGCTGATCTAATCGCAAAGTACGCCTACGATGCCGCCGCAGCTGGTGCGGTAGTAGTTGTCTATCCAGAGATGATTTTAACTGGTTACCCAGTTGAGGATTTAGCAACTCGTCCCTCATTTCGCGCCGCCTCAATTGCGGCAATTAACCAATTAGCAGAGCGAATTAATAATGAGGGCAATGGTGATTTAACTTTAATTGTTGGCTTCCTCGGACAGAGCCCAAC
>KB900431.1 GCA_000378865.1 actinobacterium SCGC AAA278-I18
GAGGAGTCATTGGATTACTGGGCAAGTAAGGGTGAGAAATACACCGCAGCAGAGTTAGCAAAAGCAGCTGAGAGTTTGCCAAAGAGTGCGGTAATTAATGCAAATGATCCAAGGTTTGAAAAGCCAGGTGCTATGCCAGAGCGAATTGCAGCGCTGTGCCAAGAGACAAATCAAAAGGTTCCAACAACGCCTGCTGAGTATGCCAGGTGCATCTTTGACTCATTGGCGGACGCGTATGTAAAGGTATTAGATCAGTTGCAGGATGCAGCTGGTGTGAAGATTGATTCAATAAATATTGTTGGTGGAGCAAGTGCGAATAAATTATTAAATCAATTAACTGCAAATGCCACTGGCAAAATTGTTTATGCAGGCCCAGTTGAGGCAACTGTATTAGGCAGCATCATTACTCAGATGCAATCTGCTGGTGTGATTACTTCTTTGGCGGAGGGTAGGCAGATAATTAAAAACTCAACTGCACAAGAGGTATTTAAGCCAGCTTAAAAAATTAAAGTGAGCGAAGTACTGCTGTTACCTTGCCCAGAATTACCGCTTCATCTGCTGGAATAGGTGCGTAATTATCATTTGCTGGCAGTAACCAATGATGGCCATCCTTCTTAGACCAAGTCTTAACAGTTGCTTCACCATCAATCATCGCCGCCACAATCTCACCCTTTAGCGCATCCTTTTGGCTTCTGATCAC
>KB900432.1 GCA_000378865.1 actinobacterium SCGC AAA278-I18
TACTGAACCATTAATTGGAATTGAAATTGGCTTGCCAGCATTTACTACATAATCCTCATACGCTAATGAGTCATCGGTAACTGGCGTAAGCACTGAAACGTGATGACCTTCAGATATAAAATGTTCGGTTAAGTCACGGATGTGGCTTTGCACTCCCCCTGGTGTATCCCAACCATAGGGACAAACCATGCCAATTCTAATTTTCTTCATCTATCCAAACCCGCTGCAACATATGCCAATCAACTGGAGACTCTTTAATCCGCTTTCCAAAATTATCAGCCATTGATTGAGTAACAATTTGAATCTGCTCTTGCCTACTACCAGCTACCGGCAATTTTATTGTCTCCTCAAATCGAATTTCAATACCCGTTTTAAGGTAACGAATATAAGCAGTAATTAATGGGGAGCCAGATTCAATTGCAAGAATTGCAGGTCCTGCCGGCATCTTTGCGGTATGACCTAAAAGGTTAACTTCAATACCATTACGAGACATATCTCGATCAGCAACTAAAGCTACTAACTTTCCTTGCGCTAGTCGCTCGAGCAAGATAGGAATAGTTTTTTCCCGGTGGCTTATCGCCTCAATACCAATACTTTCTCGGTACTGTAAAAACTTTTTAAATATCGCCTCTGGCTCTAACTTCTCAACTACTGCAGTTAGGTTAATTCCAGTTGAACAAAA
>KB900433.1 GCA_000378865.1 actinobacterium SCGC AAA278-I18
CCCCACAATCAGTTCACACACTTGGTGGTTTTAAGGTGCAGGGCAGAGGAGAGGATGGAGAGCGAATTCTTGATGATGCTAGGGCGCTTGCCGCGGCTGGTGTTTTTGCAATTGTGCTGGAGGCAGTTCCTGCCCAATTAGCAAGTGAAATAAGTAAGGAGCTAACTATTCCAGTTATTGGCATTGGTGCTGGATCTGGCTGTGATGCCCAGGTTTTAGTCTGGACAGATCTAATGGGTATTACAGACAGGATTCCTAAACTTGCAAAGGCTTATCGAAATCTAAGAAAAGAGATGACAGAGGCTGCGAGTGAGTTTGCCGCTGATGTAGCAGCGGGTAGATTTCCTACTGCAGAACAGAGCTTTACCTAGTTAACTAAACATAGGAGTGATTTGAAGATAAACCTAGCGATCGACTTCTCACCCTTAAAGCGCTACCCAGATTTTCGCCGGCTTTGGCTCTCTGGCTTAATCTCCTACTTCGGCTCCATGATCACCTATGTCTGCCTACCCTTTCAGATTAAAGAGCTAACTAACTCCTATCTAGCGGTTGGTTTAATTGGTTTAGTTGCGCTCATTCCATTGGTCATCTTTGGTCTTTATGGTGGGGTGCTCGCTGATCATATGGATCGCAAAAAGAT
>KB900434.1 GCA_000378865.1 actinobacterium SCGC AAA278-I18
TCCGTGATTACCCAAGTGGAAATTTAACCTCATCCCTTATTGGCATTATTAATGATCAAGGAACTGGCGCTGCTGGCATTGAGAGCAGTTTAAATAGCATTCTTTCTGGCACAAACGGTAAGTACATCTATGCAAATGGTAAGGGAAATATTATTCCTGGCTCGGAACAGGTAAGTGTTGAAGCAAAATCTGGAACAAGTATTAGATTGACAATTAATCGAGATATTCAATGGGTGGCACAAAATGCAATTAACCAAGCGGTATCTTCATCTAGGGCAAAATCTGGCACCGTGGTGGTAATGGATCCAAAAACTGGTGCGATATTGGCACAGGCTAGTGCTCCTACATTTGATCCAAATAATTCAAGATCAATCACCTTAGATAAGTTAAGTAACCCAGCAGTGCAAGAGGTTTACGAGCCAGGGTCAACTGGAAAAGTAATCACAGTTGCAGCTGCGATGGAAGAGGGATTAGTCGCACCAGATACTGTTTTTACAATTCCATACACAATGAAGGTATCGGATGGGGTGTTTCATGATCATGAAAAACATGCAACACAACGACTAACTACAACTGGCTTATTGGCAGTATCAAGTAATACTGGTGCGATTCAGATTGGACAGAAGTTAGGAA
>KB900435.1 GCA_000378865.1 actinobacterium SCGC AAA278-I18
CACTGGTATTAATGCAGGTTGAAGCACGCCTTACCGCTGAGCAAAAAGCGATCCAAAATGTAGTTAGGGATTTTGCAACTAAAGAGTTAAGACCAAATATTGCTAATTGGTATGAGGCAGGTGAATTACCAGCTCGTGATATTGCAAAAGCATTAGGTGGCATTGGCCTGTTGGGTATGCACCTTAAAAATTATGGCTGTGCTGGAACAGATGCGATGTCTTATGGTCTTGCCTGTTTAGAGTTAGAGGCGGTTGACTCTGGATTGCGCTCACTAGTTTCAGTACAAGGCTCACTTGCGATGTTTGCAATCTATAAATTTGGTTCT
This sequence comes from actinobacterium SCGC AAA278-I18, assembly GCA_000378865.1. GTDB lineage: Bacteria > Actinomycetota > Actinomycetes > Nanopelagicales > Nanopelagicaceae > Nanopelagicus. The sequence continues at coordinate 327 of KB900435.1, forward strand.
GAGGAGCAGAAGCAAGAGTGGCTACCAAAGCTGGCTAAGGGAGATGCAATTGGTTGCTTTGGCTTAACTGAAGCAGATCATGGCTCTAATCCATCTGGAATGACAACCTATGCAAAGCGAAGTGGCTCTGATTGGGTTATTAACGGATCTAAAATGTGGATTACAAATGGTGGCGTAGCAGATGTTGCCATTATCTGGGCGCAAACTGATGAAGGAATTCGCGGCTTTTGTGTGCCAACTAAAACTGCTGGCCTAGTTATTAATCCAATTAAGCACAAACTTTCCCTACGCGCCTCAATTACTTCTGAACTTGTTTTCAATGATATGAAGCTGCCAGATTCAGCTCGATTGCCAGAGGCTACAAGTCTTCGTGCACCACTACTTTGTCTTGCTGAGGCACGTTATGGAATTATTTTTGGTTCAGTTGGTGCTGCCCGTGATTGCTTTGAGGTGTCTCTTGGCTATGCCACAACTCGAGAGCAATTTGATGGGCCAATCTCAAAGCACCAATTAACTCAAGGCAAATTTGCTGATATGGCTACAAAAATAACTACTTCGATGCTACTTGCCTACCACTTAGCAGATCTTAAAGATCAAGGAAAAATTGAGCCAGAGCAAATTAGCATGGGCAAGTTCCACAATGTAAATGCCGCTCTTGAAATTGCTCGAAGTGCTAGATCTATTCTTGGTGGTGCTGGAATTACTAGCGAATACTCAGTATTTAGGCATATGAGCAACTTAGAGACAGTTCTTACCTATGAAGGAACCCATGAGATTCATATGCTGGTGTTAGGCCAAGCACTTACCGGAATTGCAGCCTTTAGATAGTAATTTTTACTCTTCAAAATAAAAGAGGATCTCTATTGCGCTCTAACTACTTACTCTCCTAGATTTAGGCGTAGTCAATTTAAGGAGTTTTAAGTGGCAGCACAAACTGTTTATTTATTTGTGCAGGTAAGGGTTAAGCCTGGAAAATTTGACCAATTTATTAAACTAATTGAAAAACATGTAGCAGTTATGAGATTAGAGGATGGCTTAATTGCATTAGATCTCTATAAAGATGTTGCCAGTGGCAATATCTGTGTCTGGGAGGTTTGGCGAGATCGCGCTTCTTGGGATCTACATATGGTTAATGAGAGCTCTAAAGCTTGGCAGGTAGTAGCTGCTGATTATGTTGATGGTGAGAGCATTACTGTTATGGATGAGATACCTAAGAGTTAACCAAATCTAGTAATAATTAATTAGGAATCCTCTGCCCTACGCACTTTTCTAAGATCTTAACAATTGCATCCTTTTCTGGCGCTGTTACCCAAAGAGCGTACTTTGCTTTTACTGCAACTTGCCTGGCAACATAATCACATCGATAGCTTTTAAGTGGTGGCAACCAGGTGGCAGCATCACCATCACCTTTTTGGCGATTAAGTGAGTAATCAACTGCTAAAAGATTTAGTGGATCATTTGCTATTGCTTCTCGTTTACTTTTATCAAAGTAGGCAGCCCCGGTTTGCCAAGCATTAGAAAGGGCCACTACATGATCAATATCTACTGTTGATTTGGTAGAGCTAAAGGAAATTACTTTGCCACTATATGGATCAAGCAGAGAGCCGGTGATTACCTTACAATCTTTAGTGCCAACCTTAAAGATAACTGTAGTTAGATCACGTTCTAATATCTCATTACGGGTATCACAACCATTACGGTTCAAATCAGACCAGTGTGGAAATTGCTCTCGGGTGTAACCGGTCTTAGCAGCCCGCCCTTTTACCGCTAACTTATTTAAAACTGAGATAGCAGTTGGTGCATCTTGTGCGGTTGCGGTATCTGGAAGTAACAAAGTTAGTAACAGCAACACTACTAACCGTCTCATAAGGTAATACTTCAGGTAATGCGGTTATCTGGCAATTATTTAGCAAGACCAAGCCTGTGAGCGTAAAAAGTTTTATTAATAACGCAAAACTTTATTTATCACCCCTATTTACTGGCTAGTAACGAGGAAAATTAATTAACCAAGTAGGAAGGATTCGCCTTGTTAACAGTAATCATCGTTGTAGTAGTTCTTGTAGCTATCTACATGTTTATGAAGTCTCGCAAGAAGTAACTTCTAACTACTTATATAGGTCAAGGTGACCCTTGGCCTATATTTTTTTATATTACTGAACTACCAATCAACGAACCGGCTGCATTAAGCAGTAGTGCCACATCAATTACTGCGGTAATCATTAAGGCAGTAAACATAAGTTTATTTGGAGCAACTGAGGTGATAGTTGCTGCGACTAGACCAATTATTAATAGTGGTGTGTTGGGGTGGGTGTGATTAAGTAATAAGGTGGTCAAAATTAACAAGCCACTGCAGATAATCCTTGAATTTGTTTTACCTAATCGTTGGGGCAATCCTTTAATACCAGAGGTTAGATCTTGATCTAGATCTTTTAGCACATTAGCAAAGTGGGCAGATACTCCTAATAATGCTGCTGCAGTAATTAACCAAAGTGGTGGTCTTCGATCAGTTGCCACCACAATGCAAGAGACAAGGGCGGCAAATGCGATCGCATATGGAAGGGGTGAAAGAAGAGTTGATTTGAAGTAGAGGTTATATGAGATACCCATGCCAACCCCAAATAAATAGATAAGTCCACCCTTAATACCAAGAGGTCCGGCAATATTTACTACAACTGCAATTGGTGCAACAATCTTTATCGCTTTACTTAATTGAATATTTGTAATTACTCCACTGACTAGTGGTTTATTACTTCGCTTATGCTTTAGATCATCCTGGTAATCATTTAAATCATTGGTAAAGCCAACTAATAATTGGCCAAGAAATACACCAAAAGCTATTACAAAAGCTGGCCCTTCCCACCAAAGATTACTTGCTAAAAGTAGAGATGTGACTGTTACTGTCATTGTTGGACCAAAGTGTGATGCTCTTGCAAGGCCAATAATAAATCTCATCTGATAACACTACTGACGGTAATTAATTAAAGCAATAAGTAACTAATAGTATTGTGGATAAAAAAATTCATTTGTCATTACTTGTATTAATAATTCGGGGATGAGAAAATTTCCATCAACTAAATCAAGGAGAGTCTTGAGAATATTAAAGAGTAACCCATTAAATTACTTTGCAAATCGACCATCAAAAGGATCTCATTTGATGTTATTTGCACAAGGCCGTCAACCTATTCTTTTTCACTATCACCCAAGAATGGAGATCAGTGGCAGAGTTGTCAGAGAAATGTTAGTTGAAAAAGCTGGTTTAACAGAGGAGCAGGCATGGAAACTACTTCATTAAAAATTGCACATGTAACCTACCTTTATGAAGATCCAATTTGGGTTGCAGATTGCAAAGAGGTTGGAATGGTTGGATATCAAGGAGGTAATTTAGAAAAGGTTAAGAAGCTTGTTACTGAAGGTTTGCAGGTTTATTTTGAAGATGAGCCATTTGAAATAATTGAAGAGATTGAAGGTGAGGTTTTCACCAAACCTTCTAGCAGTAACTGAGAGTTTGCATATCTTTTAATCCGCTCTTCATCCACAAAAACCTATTTGTTCACCATTAGTTAACAGCTCTTGGGCATAGTTCGCATCAGATCGACTGAGCGAACAGGTTATGCGCGAGATACACCTGACAGTAGGTCCTCCTAGCAGAGAGGCTTTTTCCGATAAAGCCTTTAGAGTAGAAGCTCCACACCCTTCCAGTGGAGCTTCTACTATTTAATTAGATAACAAAATTAACTAGTTTTGGTGCAACGGTAATTACCTTTTTTATATCCGCCCCGATCAATGCTGCTTTAATCTCATTATTTTCTTTGGCAAGCTTTTCTAACTCATCCTTTGTGATATTTGGCGAGACCTCAATGCGATCTTTGATCTTGCCATTTATTTGCAAGATTGCAATCACATTATCAGCGCCCAATAGAGATTTATCTATTACCGGCCAACCAGCATTAGCAATTGCCGGTTTGTGTCCAAGTTTTTCCCACATATCCTCAGCTGTGTAAGGGGCAACAAGAGAAAGAGTAATTGCAATTGCTTCGGCTGCCTCGCGCACTGCTGCATCTTGCCCACCACAACCAGAGTCAATTGCTTTTCTGGTGGCATTTACTAACTCCATAATTCTGGCAATTACTACGTTAAATCTAAATGATTCAACCGCTAACTCAATATCGGCTAATGCTTTATGAGTTACTTTTCTGAGCTCTAAATCACCCTTCTTAAAATCAACCCCAGCCTTACTTGTTACATCCTGGCTAATTCGCCAAGCCCGGTTTAAAAACTTTAATGAACCAGCAGGTGAAACATCATTCCAAGCAATGTCATCCTCAGGAGGTCCTGCAAAGACTAATGAGACTCTAATTGCATCCACGCCATGCTTATCTAACTCATCAGATAACTTAACTAAATTGCCTCGGCTCTTACTCATCGCTGAACCATCCATTAAAACCATTCCTTGATTTAATAATCTGGTAAATGGTTCGGTGAAGGTGAGCATGCCAAGGTCATGTAATACCTTGGTGAAAAAGCGTGAGTAGAGAAGGTGCAAGATCGCATGGGTTACACCACCAACATATTGATCAACTGGTAGCCAGGTATCAACTGCTTTTTTATCAAAGGCAACATCATGATGATTAACTGAGGTGTAACGAAGGAAGTACCAAGATGAGTCAACGAAGGTATCCATTGTGTCTGCATCTCGTTTTGCAGGAGCATTACATTTTGGACATTTAACATTTACCCAATCAGCCGCTGCTCCAAGAGGGGAAGATCCCTTTGGCTTTAGATCTAATCCTTTAGCATCTGGTAACTCAACTGGTAGTTGATCTTGCGGTACTGGAACTAAACCACACTTATCGCAGTGCACAATCGGAATCGGTGTTCCCCAAAAACGCTGACGTGAGATTAACCAATCACGCAGGCGGTAATTTTTAGTAGCTTTTCCAACCTTTTTATCTGCTAACTCTTTAATTATTTTAGTTATTGCTTCATCTTTATTTAAACCAGAAATAGAGCCTGAGTTAATCACCTTGCCATCACCAGATATTGCAACACCTGTGGTGTTTGGATCTTCTAGGCCAGTATCAATTACAACGCGCACTGGTAATTTCATTGCCCGAGCAAAATCTAAATCTCGCTGATCATGGGCCGGAACTGCCATAATGGCGCCCGTTCCATAATCTGCTAATACATAATCAGAGGCCCAGATTGGAATCTTCTCGTTATTTACTGGATTAATTGCATAGCGGTTTAAGAAAATACCAGTTTTAACTCGATCAGTTGCTAATCGATCAATATCAGAGTCTGCTTTAACAGAGTCTAAATACTTTTTAAACTCACTCTCAACAGCATTACCTGCAACTAACTTTGCTGCCAACTCAGAATCTGCTGCTACCACCATAAAGGTTGCGCCGTATAAAGTGTCAGGACGAGTTGTATAAACCGTAATCTTTTGATCAAAATCCTCCACTGCAAAATCAACCTGAGCGCCAGTTGATCTGCCAATCCAGTTGCGTTGCATCAGTAAGACTTTTTCAGGCCATGCCCCTTCTAGTTGGTCCATGTCATCAAGTAGGCGATCGGCGTAATCGGTGATCTTTAAATACCATTGATTTAATTTCTTCTTTGTTACAGCGCTATCACACCTATCGCAAAGACCTGCCACAACCTGCTCATTTGCTAATACTGTTTGGCAATCTGGGCACCAGTTAACTGCAGAGTCTTTGCGGTATGCCAAACCTTTTTCAAACATCTTAAGAAATAACCATTGATTCCATTTGTAATACTCAGAATCACAGGTGTGAAGAACTCGATCCCAATCAAATGAACATGCATATCTTCGCATTGAAGCTTTTTGCACATCAATATTTTCATAGGTCCAAGCCCTAGGGTCGGCATCTCGTTTTATTGCTGCATTCTCAGCCGGTAATCCAAAGGCATCCCAACCAATTGGATGCATTACATTAAAACCTTTTTGAATCCAATACCTTGCAATCACATCACCTAATGCATAAGCCTCAGCATGTCCCATGTGTAAGTCCCCTGATGGATAAGGAAACATATCTAAAACATATTTTTTAGGACGTGCATCATTATCTTTACCAGATTTAAATGGCGCTAACTTGTCCCAAATTGGCAGCCACTTATCCTGCACCGCTTTAAAGTCATAAGCCTCATGCATAGCAAAACCAGCTAAGTATGGCGATTGCTTTACTTGCCATCACCGCTCCTTTTGTCTTAAAGATAAATGATAAATCCAGATAGATAAATCTTGTGGAGCTGAGGGGAGTTGAACCCCTGACCCCTTGCATGCCATGCAAGTGCGCTACCAGCTGCGCTACAGCCCCGCTTGTTTACAGGTGCTGACCCTATCTAATTAATTGGTCTTTCTAATAATTTATGCGTTATCAAGTGACCTTCCACGCCCTCAATTTAGATGGTAGGTTTTCGATATGAGCACACCAACTGTAAAAATCAGTAAAGACCAACATGTTTGGGCATTTAAAGCCGACATGCAACCAGTTGTAACAGTTGATCCAGGCACTGTAATTGAAATAGAAACCTGGGATTGCTTTACCGGTCAGGTACAAAGCGAGAGTGACACAGTAGAGAAATTAGATTTAACAAGAATTAATAGTGCTACCGGTCCAATTGCAGTTAAAGGTGCACTTCCTGGTGATTCAATTTCCGTAACTTTGATTGATATCAAGCCAGGACCACAAGGTGCGGGTATGGTAATTCCAGAGTGGGGTCAATTAATTGATAAGGCAAAATCACCAACTACTAGAATTTTTAAAGTAGAAGGTGACACCATAACAATGGTGTCTAATGGTGTGACATTTCCTAAGCGCCCAATGTTTGGAGTAATTGGTGTAGCTCCTGCCAGTGGTGAGATTTCAACCTTTGCTGCTGATCGTCATGGTGGAAATATGGATGATAATCAAAATGGCATTGGCGCAACTATTCATTTACCGGTATTCCAACCAGGTGGTCAGTTAGCAATTGGTGATATGCATGCATCAATGGGTGATGGTGAGATCTCAGGTACTGGTGTTGAAATTGGTGGCACTGGAATTATTAAAGTTGATTTAATAAAAGGAAAAGCTGCTGGTTGGCCAGTTACTGAAACTAAAGATTCTTGGATAACTCATGGCACAACCGCTGACAGTATTGATGGTGCATTAAAAAATGCAGTAGAGGAAGCAGCTAAGTTATTAGTTGATGAGTGGGGCTTTACGATGGAGGATGCATTTATATTTTTATCAGTTGCCGGTGATCTTGGAATCGCCCAATACTGTCATCCCTCGCCAGGCAGTGTGATTGCAAAAATGCGGGTTCCTAAGATCTCCCGTGCGCCTAAACCTTTTAGAATCTAGCAAACAAATATAGAAATACTCAGGAGTAACTGAGAAAATCTGTAAGACTTCTTCTAATGCTTTCAGGCATAGGCCTGAAACACTAAGAAAGAGGTTGAGCCTTGGCACAACTAGAACGTAATGCGGTTGGACTACGCGAAGTAGCTTTCCAATCAATCTGTTGTATGGCACCAGCTGCTGCAATTGCAGCATCGATTCCCTTTGGTTCCCCACTAGCAGGTGGCGCACTTCCACTTGCAGTTGTCTTTGCATTTATTGGAATTTTCTTTACCGCATCCAGCATCGGTCAACTTGCTGCTCACATCCCATCAGCGGGCTCTGTTGCAACTTATAGCGCAGTAGGACTACGCCCTTGGGTTGGATTCTTAGTCGGCTGGGCATATGCCGCAGTTGAAATCTTGATCGTGCCACTTGTTATGTTGCAACTTGGTTACACAGTTGCTGGTGAGTGGAACTCTGAGAATTCTTCATTCTCGACCGGTAATTGGTGGATCTTTACCACCCTTGGCACTTTGCTGGTTGGTTTCTTGGTTTACCGTGGAGTTCGTACCTCAGCTAAAACTGGTGTAATCCTTGGTGCTATTGAAATCACTGTATTCGTGTTATTCGGGCTTTACTTAATTGTTAAAGCTGGCGGAAATAATGACCTAGCAGTATTTACAACAAAGTATGCAAATGCTGAAGGTTTCACTGGTTGGTCAGGTGTTATTGCCGGATCTGTTTTCTGTCTTCTAGCATTCGCTGGCTTTGAAGCAGCAGCCCCACTTGCTGAAGAGACAGAGAATCCAAAGAAAAATATTCCTAAAGCAGTGATGATTGCAACAGTTTCAATTGGTGCACTTTATGCACTAACTACATATGCTGCTGCGATTACATTTGGACCAGATAAGTTCAAAGATTTCGCTGGTTATAACAATGGCGTGCCTTGGGATGGGTTAGCAAAGGGTGTTGGAACCATATTCTGGTTACTAGTCCTATTTGCGATTATTAACTCAACAATTGCAAATGCAAATGGTGGTGCTAACGTGTTCACCAGAACTGCATATGCTTTTGGCCGCGCTGGTGTTTTCCCAGGTAAATTGGCTGAACTTGATCCAAAATATAAATCTCCACGTAATGCTGTTTTACTGCAACTAATTGTGGGCTTAGTCCTTGCTCTTGGGCTTGGTTCTAAATACACACCACAGACTGCATTTGGAATTGTCGCTACTGGACTAGTAGTAGCAATTGTTCCGGTTTATATGATTGCAAACCTTGCCTGCGTTGGGTACTTCGCAAAGCATCGCAAAGACGAGCGTCACCCATTACTTCACATCTTGGTTCCAATTATTGGATTCCTATTCTTAGTTCCTGGCTTCCTTAATGCAGCTGGAATTACTGGAGTCCCGGGATTGAAGTTTATTGTGGCACTTTCTTCACCACTGACTCTTGGTGCATATGCAATGGGAGTTTGGATACTTCTTGGATTTGTCGCACTTGCTTATCTAAACAAAAATAAGCCAGAGGCAATCAAGGCGGTAGCAACAATTCACGGATAATCAATTAAACAAAAAGCCCGTTCACTAGAAATAGTGGGCGGGTTTTTTAATTTACCGCATCATCTCCAAAGACAGGCTCAGGTAATGAACCAGCGTTGTGTTCTGCCAAATACCACTTACTTCCGGTGTGATGTTTTGTTAACTCTAAGATTGACCAACATGCATTTGATAACCCACCAATTACGCCCCATTGTGAGATCGGTAATTTAAGAATTGAACCTAAAACACTTCGAACCGTTCCGCCATGTGTTACAAAAACTATTGTGCCTGCGAAATTAGCACTCTCCTTCTCAATAACTGCAACTGCTCGCTTTGCTACATCACTGCGTCGCTCACCAGTCACACCTGCTGCTTCATCCCCACCCTCATACCAATTAGCAAATAATTCACCATGGGATGCTCGATTTTCTGATGCAAGCTTTCCCTCCCACAATCCACCATCTGTCTCGCGCAAGCCAGCATTTATTTCAACCTTAAGGTTTGTAATCTTAGATAGTGCTGCGGCTGTGGATTGTGCCCTAATTAAATCACTTGAGATTATTCGATCTGGATTAAGCCCAGCTAATACTTTTGCTGCGGCAGTTACCTGATACTCCCCTACTTTATTTAGTGGAATATCTGAGTGGCCTTGGAAGCGATTCTCTACATTCCAATCAGTTTGTCCATGACGCCAGAGCACAACTCTTATTGGAGAGTTTAACTCACTCATTACCTATTCACCTTTGCAATCTCTAAATTAATGGTTGGGCAATCATTCCATAGGCGATCTAACATATAGTAATTGCGCAGCTCAGCACTTTGAATATGTACTACCAAATCTGAATAATCAAGCAAAACCCAACCACCACTTCCCTCTTTACGAATTGGCTTCTCACCAACCTCGGCAAGTTTTTTCTGCACCTCATCTGATAATGCTTGTAGTTGAGGCTCATTATTACCGGTGACAAGTAGGAAGACTTGGTTTAAAACTAGTTGTTCGGAGAGATCAATTGCTACAATTTCACTGCCTAACTTATCTGCTAGCGCTAACGCTGCAATTTTAGTTAACTCAATTGTGCGATCAGCGAGAGCCATATAAACCAAACTCTCTAATAAAGGTAACTACCTTTGCTGGGAGTAGTTCAATCACACTCTCCCGCATTGAAATTGATTGCCTAACCTTAGTTGATGAAATATTTAGCGCTTTAATATTAATCTCATCATAATCAGTTGCCCTACTACCAGGCCGGCTTACCACTAATAACTTTACCTGCTTAAGCAGCTCCTCTGATCGATGCCACTTATCAAAATTATTTGCAGCATCTGATCCTAAAACTAATGTGAAGTTTGCATCTGGATATATCTTTTTAAGCTCGGCAATGGTGTCAATTGTGTAACTATTACCGGCTCTCTTTGTTTCAACTGGTAGCACCTCAACTTTAGGGCTTAATCCCATAGCGGTAATAGCTAGATCTACCATTTGAAATCTCTGCTGCGCACTTGCAACTGGTTGATACTCTTTCAGCCAAGGGTTTCCAGTTGGAATTACTAATACCTTTTCAAATTTATTTGAGATCTCTTTTATTAGATGCAGATGCCCTAAGTGGATTGGATCAAATGTGCCGCCAACAATGGCAATCTCTTTACTTGCTGATTGAATAATTAATCCCGGTCAATTCGAAGGGTTAAATAAAGCAGGAGTGAAAGAATCCCAAATGCTGTGATGCCAAAGAAGGCTGGTGCCATAGGCAACTCTCTTGTTGACTCTTCAAGTAAATTCATAACCTTAGTTTATCCCCTTCTCAAGTAATACTTTAAATCCTGCCTCATCCAAGATAGTGACTCCTAACTCGGTTGCCTTTGTTAACTTAGAGCCAGCCGCATCTCCTGCTACTAAGTAATCGGTTTTAGCAGAGATTGATGAGGAGGCTTTACCACCCCGGCTAGTAATCGCCTCAGTTGCACTATCTCTTGAGAAATCAACTAACGAGCCAGTAACCACAATTGTTAAACCTTTAAGGCTCTGTTTTAACTTTTCTTTAGGTGCATCTACTAATGCGACCCCAGCCTTTTCCCACTTCTTAATAATTTGTTTATGCCAATCGATACTAAACCACTCAATAATTGCCTCAGCAATTACTCCTCCCACGCCATCCACATTTGCTAATTGTTCAATACTTGCCTTTTGAATATTTGCAATAGAGCTAAACTCATTTGCTAGCGCCTTGGCACTTGTTGGGCCAACATGTCTAATTGAGAGTGCAACTAATACTCGCCAAAGTGGTCGAGACTTTGCCAACTCAAGCCCTGCCACAAATCGATCTGCAATAACACTTTGTGTGCCATCTTTTTTTGTGAAAAATGGTGATCTATTTAGATCCTTTAGAGTTAAGCCAAATAAATCACCCTCATCAGTTACTAACTTATCTGCTAACAAGGCTGCAGCTGCCTCATAACCTAAAACATCAATATCTAATGCAGAGCGGGAGCCAATATAGAAAAGACGCTCGACAACTTGGGCTGGACAGCTTTGCGAGTTAGGGCATCTAATATCAACATCACCCTCACTAATTGCCCGTAATTTGCTGCCACAATCTGGACACTTTGTTGGCATAACAAATGCTCGCTCACTGCCATCTCGCTTTTCAATTATTGGCGCTAACACCTCAGGTATTACATCACCTGCTTTTCTAATCAATACTGTGTCACCAATTAAAATTCCTTTACGGACTATCTCTTGCGCATTGTGCAAGGTGGCATTAGTAACGGTTGAACCTGCAACCTTTACCGGTTGCATATAGGCAAATGGTGTTACCCGGCCAGTTCTGCCCACACTCACCTTAATATCTAATAACTTTGTTACTACCTCCTCAGGTGGATACTTATAAGCGATCGCCCACTTAGGAGCACGGGAGGTGAAACCTAAAGAATTTTGCGCCTCAATCTCATTTACCTTAATTACTACCCCATCTATCTCATGCTCAACATTGTGGCGATTTTTCTCATACTGATCAATAAAAGTTAATACCTCTTTGCGATTTGTTACTACTTTATATTTACTACTAGTTGGCAGACCCCAGCCTTTAAGTAATTCATAAGCGGATGATTGTTTATCAAATTTAACTCCAGTTGCCGCTCCAATGCCATGAACTACAACATCTAATGGTCGGCTCGCTGTGATCTTTGGATCCTTTTGGCGCAAAGAACCAGCTGCAGCATTTCTTGGGTTTGCAAACCGCTGCTTACCAGTCTCTTCTAATGAATCATTTAACTCATCAAATGCTTGTAGTGGAAAGAAGACCTCACCTCGCACCTCAAGCGTTGCTGGCAAATTCTTACCAGCTAATTCGGTAGGAACAGATTTAATTGTTTTAATATTTAAAGTGACATCCTCACCAGTTGTGCCATTGCCTCTAGTTAATGCTCTGGTTAATCTGCCATTTTCATAGAGTAAGTTAATAGCTAAGCCATCTACCTTTACCTCACACAACCAAGTATTTTTTACGCCAGCCTTTTCAATCCGATCAAACCAGGTATCTAACTCGTCATTATCAAAGACATTATCTAAGCTCATCATCTTTTCAATATGATCATGTTGGGTAAATGCGGTAGCAAAGCCGCCGCCAACTTCTAGGGTTGGTGAGCTCTCTAATTTATATTGTGGATACTTGCTTTCTAGTGCAATTAACTGCTGCCACAACTTATCAAAATCGCTATCGGTAATTGCTGGATCATCTAATACATAGTATTTAAATTGGTGATCTTTAATCACCTCAGATAACTCTTGGATCTGATGCCTGATCGCTGCGCTCATACTAAATAGTTTCGTTAATGGTGGCAGAGCCAACTACCCGATCACCATCATAAATAACTAAAGCTTGTCCAGTTGCAAGGCCAAATACTGGCTGATCCAAATTAGCAATTAAGTTTGTGCCATCAAATTTGTAGGAAGTAGCAAGTGGTGCGCCATGGGCGCGCACCTGAGCAAAACCACGAAGCTCTTTATTAATTTCAGGTGCGCTACCGCACCATGTAGGCGGAGCGGCAAGAATTGAGTTAATTGCTAACTCCTCATGGGTTCCAACAACAACGGTGTTGCTCTTTGGCTCAATCTTTAATACATACCTTGGCTCACCAGTTTTATCTGGGACAGTTAAGTTAAGTCCGCGCCGTTGACCAATTGTGTAGGTATAAGCACCTTTATGCTCGCCAAGTTTTTTACCGTCGCCATCAACAATATCGCCACTCTCAGAGCCCAATCGCTCACGCAACCATCCTGCGTTATCTCCTGATGGCACAAAACAAATATCATGAGAGTCTGGTTTATTTGCCACAAATAATCCACGCTCTTTAGCCTCTTTGCGGGTATCTGTTTTAACTGTATTCCCTAATGGAAATATCGCACCAGCTATTTGATCTGTTCTAAGAACTGCAAGTACATATGATTGATCCTTCTCTGGATCTGCTGCTCGATGTAATGTTTTACCAGCAGGTGAATCTTTTGTAATTGCATAATGTCCGGTTACTACGCCATCAAAACCTAACCCCTTTGCTCGATCTAAGACCGCCTCAAATTTAATCTTCTCATTACATCTAAGACATGGATTAGGAGTTCGCCCTGCTTGATACTCAGATAAAAAGTTCTCTACTACTCCTTTGTGAAACTCATCCGCCATATCCCAGATATAAAAAGGAATTCCAATTACATCAGCAGCACGACGAGCATCATGTGAGTCCTCGATCGTGCAACAACCACGGGCACCTGAGCGATATTTTTGTGGATTACTAGATAGGGCAAGGTGAACCCCAACCACTTCATATCCAGCATCAACTGCCCGGGCGGCAGCAACTGCTGAATCAACTCCGCCACTCATTGCGGCAATTACCTTTAATTTCTTCACTTACTTCACCACCGCATTACGTGATTTGGCAACAACAGTTGAGATTACTGCGCCAAGCTTTGCAATCTCATTTACCGTGTTTGTGTAACTTAGAGAAAATCTTAAAGTAGAGGTGGTCTCATCCTCGGTTAATCCCATGGCAAGTAGCACATGGCTTGGTCGCTGCACACCCGCACTGCAGGCAGAGCCAGTTGAACAGGCAATTCCTTCTGCATCTAATAGCAGAAGTAAGCCTTCTGAGTCAGTCTTTGGAAAGGTAATTGAAACAATTCCCGGAAGAGATTTATCTTGATTGCCATTTACCCAAATATCTGAGACATTTTTCTTAATTATATTAATTAACTCTTCCTTTAACTGCCTAATCTTTATATCCCGCTCTATTTTATTGGTAACTGCATCCTTGGCAGCGGCGGCAAAGGCGACAATACCTGGTGCGTTAAATGTGCCACTTCTGATATCACGCTCTTGTCCGCCACCATGCAAGATTGGTTCAATATCTAAGCCTCGCTTTAATATTAAAGCTGCTACTCCCAGTGGACCACCAACCTTGTGCGCGCTAATTGTTGCTGCAGTTACCCCAAGATTTTTAAATGAAAAATCAACCTTGCCAAAGCTTTGCACACAATCAGTGTGAACTGGAGTATTACCAGCAATCTTTACTATCTGCGCAATATCTTCAATTGTGCCAACCTCATTATTTGAATGCATAATTGAGATGAGCGCAATATTATTTTTATGTTTTTCAACCGACTCTGTTAACTCGGTAAGGTCAATAAAACCTTTTCGGTCAACATTTATGGCAACAACTTGGGCGCCCTCATGCTCGGCCAACCAACCAACTGGATCCATCACTGCATGGTGTTCAAAAGTTGAGGTAATAATTACTTTCTTATTATCTTTAGCACCCTTCCAAAATAAGCCTTTAATTGCCAGATTATTCGCCTCAGTTCCAGATGCGGTAAAGATAACCTCACTTGGTGCGCAATCAATTGCTACTGCAATCTCCTCTCGCGCTTGCTCTAAATCTTTTCTAACCGATCTACCAGCTGAGTGCAAAGAAGAGGCATTGCCTAACTTTTTTAATTGATTATTAAGTGCGGTGATCGCAGGCTCCACCATTGGGGTGGTAGCGGCGTGATCAAAGTAAGCAAGCATTTGCTAAGTCTAAAGGTTGACCCTGATACTGACTTACTACCCCTTACGAGCAATAATCTGCGCGGTAGCCTGCGGTAGCACATTAAAAAGATCGCCCACTACTGCAAAATCAGCAAGCTCTAGGATCGGTGCCTCTGGATCTTTATTAATTGCCACAATCATCTTGCTTGTCTGCATGCCAGCACGATGTTGAATAGCACCAGAGATTCCAGCAGCAACATAAAGTTGTGGTGAAACAGTTTTACCAGTTTGGCCAACTTGGTGTGAGTGTGGATACCAACCAGCATCAGTTGCGGCCCGGGATGCACCAACTGCTGCCCCTAATGCATCTGCTAACGCTTCAACTGGTTTGAAATCTCCACTAGTTCCTCGGCCACCTGATACCACAATTGCTGCCTCAGTTAAATCAGGACGACCGCCTTTCACAACTGGCGTTGCACTAGTAATTGTTGCAAGCTTTGCAGCCTCTGAGAGTGTTACCGCAAACTCTTCAACTGGCGGTGTTGATGTTGTAGCAACCGGCTCAATTGAGTTTGCCCGTAAGGTAATAATTGGTGTGCCGGTGGTAACTACCGAGTGCACTGTGGTTGAACCACCAAAGACTGATTGGGTGGTGATTAACTCTTTATCAACACCGATTGCATCGGTAATAATGCCGGAGTTTGTTATAACTGCAACTCGACCAGCAATCTCCTTACCATTAGCAGATGAGGTAATTAGGAGCGCATTTGGTTTTTTAGCAGCAATAATTTGAGAAAGCCCATCTGCAATTGCAGCAGCTCCATTCTTATCCCAATCACCAGTTGCAGTTATTACCTTATCTACTGAAAAAGTATTTAACTGGCTAACAATCTCAGCTGGATTTGCGGCAAAAACTATGGCAACGGATTCACCAATTGTCTTAGCAAAGGTTGCTAGCTCACCAGTTGCCTTGGCAACCTTGCCACCAGCATGATCTACTAAAAAGATAACGGTGCTCATGCCAGCCGTTTCTCAACTAAAAACTCAACTAGTTTTTCGCCACCATGACCATCATCGGTAAATTTAACGCCAGCACCTCGTGCAGGTCGTGGTAGAGCATCTTTAACTGCACTCCATGCCGCCGATGAGCCAACTGAACTTGCTGCCACACCAGTATCAGCTAATGAGATAGTGGTAATTGTTTTCTTCTTTGCCGCCATGATTCCCTTAAATGATGGATACCTTGGCTCATTAATCTTCTCAATTACCGAAAGCACTGCCGGAAACTTTGCACTCATAACTTGATTGCCAAACTCAGTTACTCTTTCAATTTCAACACTGCTAGCAGCCAAATCAACCTTTACCTTGCCAGCAAATGTTAATTGTGCCCAGGCTAGGCGCTGCGCAATCATCGCCGGCACCACACTCATTCTGGCATCGGTGCTCTCAGTTCCACAAAGCACTAAATCATAATTACCTTTTTTAATTACCTCAGCTAAAACTAATGAGGTAGCAAGTGCATCTGATCCTGCTAATGCCATATCACTAATCAAAATTGCATCATCTGCGCCCATGGATAGTGCTTTTCTAATTGCTTCTGTTGCACGCTCTGGTCCCATTGAAATCAAAGTTATGGAATGGCCACTACCTTCACCAGCCTCTTTAGTTGGTGAGTTTGCCTCCACAATTCGCAGCCCCTCTTCAACTGCATACTCATCTAAATCATTTAAAACCGCATCAACATTTGCCCGATCTAAAACCCCTGCTGCCATCTTTTTTTCAGCCCATGAGTCAGGGACTTGTTTGATGCAGATCGCGATTTTCATGTGGCAATGTTACTGGGGGGTATAAGGCTTAACCTACTCTTTACCGACACTTAACCTCAAGTGCTCCTTTAGGCTTTCTAATTTACGCACCCTACTCATATGAGAGTAGCCGTCGTCACTGAATCTTTCTTACCCAATATAAATGGGGTAACAAACTCAGTACTTCGCATCTTAGAACATCTTTCAGATAGCACAGATCAAGCATTAGTTATTGCGCCAGCATCTGAAAATATGCCAACTGAGTATGCCGGCCATCCGGTCAAAGCTGTGCCAGTAATCCCAACCCAAAATTTTTTACCAACCGGCATGCCAATGGGATTGCCACAAAAGCGAATTCAACACTTATTAGATGGTTTTTCTCCGGATGTAATCCATCTAGCTTCACCATTTGCACTTGGTTCATACGCAAACAAGATTGCTAAGCGACTTAATATTCCAACTGTTTCGATCTATCAAACTGATTTAGGTGGCTTTGCTAAACAGTATGGATTTGGAATTGCCCAAAGCTCACTTCAGAAAATACTATATAAAATCCACTCCCAAACTGATCGCACACTTGCACCATCGACATCTGCCTGCCTAGATCTTCATTTAGCTGGAGTACCAGAGGTTTACTTATGGCGACGTGGCGTGAACACTGAACTGTTTAATCCAAGCAAAAGATCTGCAGCCCTTCGCGATACTTGGAAAAATGGTGATCAAAGTAAAATAATTGTTGGCTTTGTTGGCCGGCTTGCGCAAGAGAAGCGAGTTTCAGATCTTAAAGTGCTACAAAATAATCCAAATATTCAATTAGTAATTGTTGGTGATGGCCCACACCGTCGCAAACTTGAGCAACAATTGCCAGCGGCACTATTTCTAGGGTTTAAAAATGGTGAAGAGTTAGCGCAAATTTATGCCAGCTTTGATTTATTTATCCATCCAGGACCAAATGAAACCTTCTGCCAAGCGGTTCAAGAAGGACTTGCCTCTGGAATTCCGGCAATTGTTCCTCGTACTGGAGGTCCGGCAGATTTAGTTGCCCACGGCAGAACCGGTTACGTAATTGATATTAATGATGCTTCACAACTAAACCGCACCGTAAATTTGCACCATGAAAGAAGTGATCGAAAGCAGATGAGAATTGCTGCCAGAGATTCGGTAAGTATGCGCACTTGGGCTCGCATAAATAGTGAGCTTAAGAACCACTACCAGCAGGTGATTGATTTAAAGAAGAGTGCAGCGATAGCAGAGATTGGTGTGGCATGAGAATTGTCCATGTAGCAAATTTTTATGGTCCTAGCTCTGGTGGTATTAAGACCACCCTGCATGAGTTAGGCCGTGGCTATCTTAAGTATGGGCATGAGTTTATTTATATTGTGCCAGGACCAAGGTATATCAAGGAACAAACTCCATTTGGCTTAAAGATCAGCTTGCCCAGCTTTACGCTGCCAGCCAGTGGTGGGTATCAGATTATCCGCAGTAATAAACAACTTCTAAACTTACTTGAGTTTTTAAATCCAGATCGCATTGAGGTGTCAGATCGCTTTACCTTACTCAAGGTAGGCAGATGGGCAAAACAACATAAGAAAGCAAGCTTGGTTTTCTCCCATGAAACTTTAAATGGGTTGGTACAAAAGTTTCTTCCATTTATCCCAGTTTCACTTCGTAATAAATTAGTTAATTGGCATAACCGAAAATTAGCTAGCAGTTTTGACACAGTTATCGCTACAACCGAGTTTGCTGCGGCCGAGTTTGTTCGAATTGGCACTAAAAATCTTCGAAAGGTTGCACTCGGTGTTGATTTGATTGAGTTTAATCCAGAAAATCGAAATTATAAATTGCGAAAGGAACTACTTAAGGAATCTGAGTTTTTATTAGTCCATTGCGGACGAATGTCACCAGAAAAACAACCCGAGCGAAGCGTGCAAGCCTTAGCTGAGTTAGTAAGACGTGGGGTAAATGCTCGGTTAGTAATTATTGGTGGTGGACCATTGTGGAGTAAAATTAGAAAACAAAGTATGGGGTTGCCAGTTGAGATGGTTGGCTATATTGCCAGTCGTCAAAAGGTTGCCGCTTATTTAGCTGCAGCCGATCTAGCAATCGCACCAGGTCCACTTGAAACATTTTGTTTATCAGCCCTTGAATCACTTGCCAGTGGCACACCAGTTGTGGCTTCAAAATCTAGCGCGGTTGGTGAAATCTTAAATATAAGTTCAATTAGACCAGCCGGTGCGGTTGCAGCAGATGATGGGATCGCATTTGCTAACGAAATTATTAAATTACTAAATAAGGGTAATCTACGCAAAGTTGCCAGGAGCCAAGCTGAACAATTCTCTTGGGCGAACACAATTGATGCAATGTTAGATATTCATGATGCAAAAAAGCCAATGATTACCACTAAGCGCAGATTAAAGGCGGCTTAAGTATGGATCTTGTCCGATCACATCCAACTTTTGTAGTTTTAGGTGATAGTGCAGCTTTTGGCACAGGTGATGAGATTGGTAAGGGAAAGTTTCGTGGTTGGGCTGGATTTATCGCAGATGCCTTCCAAGAGGGTTGTGATTACTTTAATTTTTCTCGCCCAGGAGCTAAATCAAGTGAAGTATTACAGGTTCAATTACCTAAAGCACTCCGGCAAAATCCAGATATCTGTGCGGTTATTGTGGGCGGAAATGACATGTTGCGCAATGGCTTTGATCCAATCTTGCTATATAACAATTTGCGCAATTGCTGCCAGCAATTACTAGCGATGGGTAGTGAGATCATTATGGTTGAACTACATGATCCAAATCAGCTTCTTAAGCTGCCAAAATTAATGCGTAGAGTGTTAAATAGAAGAGTAAATGCGGTTAATGCGGTATATCGCAAAGTCGCTCTTGAGTTTGAGATTGTGACAATTAAAACTAGAGCGATCAGTAATGTCCACGACCTACGAAATTGGCATATTGACCGAATGCACCCAGGCCCTGCCGGGCACTTTATGCTGGCTAGAAATATCGCCGATCAGCTGCGCAAGCGTGGCTGGGCAATCTCACTTCCTTATCAATTATCTGTTCCATACCGAAGTAGAGCAGAAAAGATTAAATGGATGCTTCGTAATGGCACCCCTTGGTTTCTAAAACGTAGTGTTGACCTGCTACCAGCAGCATTAATCTTGATGGCATTTGAATTTTGTAAGGTGATTTTAGAGAAGATAAACCCAGGTAGAAAAGCTGGTGAGTTAGCATTTTTATCTCAGATTGAAGCAGATCCAGCAAAAATTAAATTACTAAAAGCTAGTTAATTACTTAGTCTTAAAGCTCGCAGATAAAGTGACGTTAACCGTCTTCTCAATTGTTGAAACATCATAGATACCACCTGCGGCACGATCTAATGAGTTCTTAGTTGTTACTTGAGTTGGTCCACTTGAAACTGATAGCAGTCCACCAACTTCTCCCCCTACTGCTTCAGTAATCGCCTTCGCCCGCTCTTTGGCATCTTGCATAGCCGCAGCTAATAATTTAGCACGCATCGTATCTAAGGTTGAAAGGTAGTAAGCAGGTCCGTAGTTACCAACATTTACCCCAGTTGCAAGTAATGCACCAATATTGTTACTTAACTTTGAAACTAATTGAACATCTTTAGTTCTAACTGTCACAGTTCGATATGCCTGATACCCAAGGATTCGACCAGTTTGATTACCATTTATAAACTCCATAATTGCATTGCTATTAATTGGTCCTAGTTCAATTTGATCTGCTGTTATGCCACCAGTTAGCAAGTAATTCTTAAGTGCCTCAGCGCTGGTATCAATTTTAGATACTGATGAAGCTAATGTTTTCTGTGATTCATTTAGGTTTAAACTCCAAACTGCATTATCAGCGGTTGCATTCTCAGATGCAGTGCCAGTTACAGTAATAGCATTGCCTGCTCTGGCGGCTAATCCCCCACCTACTTTATAGAGTCCAAGTGTTAAACCAGAGGATAAAATTGCTGCCGCTAATACTGAGGCTGCAAATTTAATTCGATCACTTGCTTCAAAGTTCATACCCTTATCTTATCCACTTTTACTTATCGAATCTAACATTCCAGATGCGAGCGCGATTCGATATGGCTCAAGTTCACTATCCCACGCAATCCCCAGTGCACTCTCAAGGTTGTTCTGTAATTTTTCATAGGTTAATGAGTTTTTAATAGCAGTATTTATCTGATTTTCATTAAGCATCACATCCCCAATCGATGAGATATTAACTTGATGCAATCCTAAATCCGCAGTTGCCCGAAATAAAGTTGCATCACCAGTAATTTTAGATAGCTGTCTAATCTCAAATCTGATGTAGTGCCAAGCTTTAAGGGATGCGGCAAGCTGGGCTGCAATTGGTTTTAAATGTTGCCACTCAAACTCCATTGCTTTACTACCTGCAGCTAATGGTTGATTGCTCCAATTAATCTTTACTACCTGACCAAGATGTTGATTTATTGCCCACTCAATATGTTGAATTAGCGCGATGGGAGCGGAATAGATATGTATGCGCCCAGCGTAAGGAAGAGATTTACTCACAAGTACCTGCCTTTAGATCACCCGGTGTGACCTTCCCCAGCCCACCTATGCGCTTAAAGCAGTAAGAGATTTATACATCTCTTTTCGCAATTGCGCTATCTCAGGGTAGAATTTGGCTTAGTCCGACGCTTGGCAGTACCCGTTCCACGGTTAGTTGATTGGGTCTCGCTGTAAGAAGAAAGACCGGCGCTTGTTAAATTTACTAGCGTCCAACATAACTAAAGGAAAAAAGCAAAATGGCAACAGGTACAGTTAAGTGGTTCAACTCTGAAAAGGGTTTTGGTTTCATTGCAGTTGATGGTGGCGGACAAGATGTTTTCGTTCACTACTCAGCAATCCAAGGAAACGGTTACAAATCCCTAGAAGAGGGTCAAGCAGTTACATTCGAAGTAGTCCAAGGTCCAAAAGGTCCTCAGGCTGACGCTGTAAATCCTGCTTAAATAACCATTAACCTTTCGAGGTACTCTCGAAAAAAAGAATTAAGGTCTGCTAGAAATAGCAGGCCTTATTTTTTTATACCTATTTCTTTGGCTCTACTGGAATTACTGCCGGAACTTTAACTACCGGCTTTAAATCATTACCAATCTTCCAAGCATCTAAATACTTCCATGGATATGAAACTCCGCGTTTAATCCACCAAATACCTGCTTGCGTTGGATATGAAATACCAAAGTGTAAATGTGGGGATGTTCCTTTAGCGCTACCAGTAGCTCCCACCTCACCTAACTTATCCCCGGATGCAACTCTCAAACCAGCAATAACATTTGCTTCAATCTTAGATAAATGGCTTCCGTAATATCTAATTCCATCATCACCAATTATCGAAACCGATAAGCCGCCGCGATCAGCTCCCTTATTTGTTTTACCACTCCACTTATCAACTAAAACAATTTCATCAACAACACCTGCCACAGGTGAGACAAATGCACAACCTTTTTTAGCTTGAATATCAGTGGCCGGATAATCATGATGCGAGTGGGTGTACTTAACGGTACAACCTGAAACTGGGAAGGTGTAGATCGGGGCAGCATTTGCAGTTGAAAAATTACTAGCAAGAAATACTGTAGTAAGTAAACCCACCTTTATTTTCATACTTTGATTATCCAGTGTGAGCATGTGAATAACGGTAATTAATACTTAGTGTTGATATAGATGTAAGATATGCCACTCACCTCCTTAATTGGGGCGGTAGCTCAGTTGGTTAGAGCCCCGGACTCATAATCCGGTCGTCGTAGGTTCGAGCCCTACCCGCCCCACCAACATTATGTGTGAATTAATCCCAAGGATTTATCTATTATTTACTTTTCGGGCGTACTCTTAATCCATGAGTAAAGTATTTTTGTTTGTTGAAATTAATGTTAAGCCTGGAAATATGCCGGAGTTTATCGAAAAACTTAAAAAACATGCTTCAGTTATTAGAACTGAGGCTGGCTGTCAGACGCTAGAAATTTATCGTAATACCCAAAAGCCAGATGTAGTAAATGTCTGGGAAATATGGAGCGATCGTCCATCTTGGGATGCTCATATGATTAATGAAAGTAGTAAAGCATGGCAAATAGTTGCGGCTAATTTTGTTTTTGGAGAAAGTATTACAGTTATGGATGCTCTGCCTTAAGGAGATAATTTACAGCCTAAAATTTGATATCTTTATATAACCAAAAATCAGTATCAAATCAGGTAGGATTGTCTTATGAATGAAAATGAATTAGTCACAATCTGGAATCAACAACGTGCTGTTCGAGTGAAATCTCAACTAGCGCCAACTATTTTGCTATCTGCCGTGTTGGCACTTGCTGCAACTGGTAACTTAAATAAGAGCACCGATTCGAATCTGAAGCTATTTGTAATTGGCTTAGTTGCATCTGGCGGAGTATTTTCTGTTTCTGCCATGGTTGCTGCTATCAAAGATAGCCTTGCGGTGATTGACTCATTAAAGGCATTGAAGACTCTTTCACCTTTGGGTAAGAGTATTAAAAAATCCGCTGACCAGCTTAAAGTTCTAGGCGTATTATTTATGGCAATGAGTGCTTTTAATTTCATTGTGCTTTTAAGATATCTCTAAGATACTTAAAACTTAATTAAGGTACTGCCCAACCGCAATAAGGCTAGAGCTGGCTAACTAATAGGGCTGGGTGTTGGGCCATAAACTCTTCAATACTTTTTAGATTAGGCCTGCGATTAACACCATGCGGCATTACTGCAACAGAGGCTGCGGCCGCACTTGCAAACTGTAATCTTTTAATTGGATCCATACCTTTTAATAACCCATACGCATATGCGCCATGGAAAATATCACCAGTCCCGTTTGTATCAATCGCATCAATTACATAGGCATTGATGCGTTGGACTTGGTTATCACCTTTAATCTGAAAGTAACAGCCGTTAGCACCATCAGTTATCACAACTGCGTTTCGCGTTTGATTCCACAGTGAGTTTATTACCGCAGCTACCTCCTCTTTTCCAGTAAGTGCCTTAGCAAAATTAATTGGTAAAATTGGGTCTGAAGCAAATGAGATCATTTGAAGCAGCAAGGATTTTTCAACAAAGAATTGTTCAGCATCTAATACCACCGGAATTTTAAGCTCACTACACTTTTTAATTACATCTAAAGTGCCTGGTGGGCAGATTCCAGCATCAACCATTAGTAACTGCGCTACTGAGATTGCTTTCGTAACCTTTTCTTTACTAGGTAGTTTTATGTGGTGCAGTGGCTCATCGTCATAAACAATAAATCGCTCACCATCTCCAGTTAAAACAATAGTTGCCTCAGCTGGATGAGATTTATCATCAAGATCAACAAACTCTGTGCTGACACCATTCTCTGCAAAATCATCTATCGCCGATTTCCATCGCGGCTGCCCACTCATTGTGCCAACATATGCAGTTTTCATGCCAAGTGCAGATAAGGCAACTAAGGAGTTCCTAACATTTCCACCAAAGCGATTTTCTCGCCTGATTATTTTGCCTTTTTCATCTTTCCACTTTGCATTGGTAACTAAGATTTGATCAGAGGCAATACACCCAACGCCGATAATCATTAATTACTTAAGCAGTTGGTGGTAAGCCAGCATCTTTAAGAGCGGCCTCAGCAGTTAAACCATCATGAATTACGGTGTAGTAAGCACGGGATGCTTTTTGCACATCTGCTGCGCCCCAAACATTTCGGCCAACCACAGCACCTTTTGCGCCAGCATCAATTGCATCTCTAGTACTTGCTAATGCTGCGCCAAGTGTTGGCTCCTTTGGACCGCCTGCAATCACAATTGGCGCTGGGCAGGAAGCTACGATCTGAGCAAATGCTTTTTTATCCCCTGGATAGCCAACCTTAATTACATCAACACCTGTCTCAATTCCACATCTAACCGCCCAAGCAATCTCATCTGGGGTAAAGACAATCTCGCCATCTTTATTTTTTGAGTAATCTCGTGGATAGATGTGAGCAATAATTGGAATATTAAACTCAGTAGCCTCTCGAACTGAATCGGTTAGCCACTTTAAATACTTACCCTCAGTTCTGCCTCTAACTGGAATTGCAACCGCCAAAGCATCTGCGCCAAGCCGGACTGCATCAATTGGCCGAGCTAGTAACTCTGAGATTCGATCATCAACTGTAAAGCAGCCACCTTGAATTATTAGTGCAGCGCTACCGGCATATGGCACCCATAAATTCTTTGCTGTACCAACTTGAATAGTTACTGAATCTGGCTTACCAGCCATAGTTGCAGCAAGTGCCTTTGGCAGATTTGCTAAGCCACCAGAGACCGCATTTCCATAGCCAACAAAGTGATCAACCGCTACACCAAATAGATTGCCAGATGGGTTTGAAAATATTCGCTTGAGTCTTACTTCGCGTCCAATGCTCATATATCCCCTTGGGTTATGTTAGAAACTTTGCCAACTATAGTGGCGATAAATTAATAACCTAATTTTAACATCTATTTACCAAGAGATTAGCAAAATATTTTGAGATTAAATTTGGCATATCTATTACAAGATTTTGGCAAGTGTTTTTTGACAACTTTCATTTTGCTACTGGCAGAATTAGAAGTATCAACCTGTTATTTAGAGTCTGCGCGGGTGGGGTATAACGTTTAGGTAACAAGGTATTTTGGGCTTAATAGAGGTTGTCTTATTGTTTATGTAAGTGTAGACATGGGGGTGAAGTACTTACCTATAGGAGGAAATATAAGTATGAAGAAACTCTTCTCACGTCGCACCCTTGCTGCTGTTGCAGTACTTGGTGCTTCGTCATTACTGCTTTCTGCTTGTTCATCATCATCTGATGATGCAGGTGGAAAAGCTAAGGTAGGCGTATCGCTTATCCTAAAAAATGATACAAACCCATTCTTCGTCGCAATGACAAAGGGTGCAAAGGCTAAGGCCGCTGAACTTGGCGTAGACCTAAGCGTTGCAGCTGGAAAAGACGAGACTGATGATGCTGCACAGGTTGCTGCAATTGAAAACGCAATCTCAAAGAAAGATGCTGGAATTTTAATTACAGCTATTTCTGGTGGAGTTTACGCTGCAATTACTAAGGCTCGCGAAGCTGGTCTTTTCGTAATCGCACTTGATACCCCAACAGATCCTGCAGATATTGTTGACATTACATTTGCAACTGATAACTGCAAGGCTGGCGAGTTAATTGGACAATGGGCTGCTGCAAAGATGAATGGTAAGAAGGCAGTTATTGCTCTTCTTGATATCTTCGCTGACAAGAACGTTCCAACTGATTACTGCCGTGATAACGGCTTCCTAAAGGGAATGGGAATTCCACTAGGAGATCCTAAGAAGCTTGCAGATGAGCCAAAGACTGGTAAGTACACAGGTGGTAAGGGTGGTGCGTACCAGATCGTTGGTAACGTAGCAACACTTGGCGCTGAAGATGGTGGACGTACTGGCATGGAGCAACTACTTGCTAAGAATCCAAATATCAACCTTGTTTACACCTTGAATGAGCCAGCTGCTGCTGGTGCTTATGCTGCGCTTAAGGCTGCAGGTAAAGAGAAGGGTGTAGTTATCGTCTCTGTAGACGGTGGCCGCGCAGGTGTTGAGAATGTTAAGGCTGGCGTCATTGGTGCTACTTCACAACAGTATCCACTATTGATGGCAGATCTTGGCGTTCAAGCCATTTTCGACCTTATTACAACTGGAAAAAAGCCAGAGCGTACAGCTGGACTTGATTTCTTTGATACCGGAGTTAAGTTGATTACTGATGACCCACAAGAGGGAGTTCCATCAGAGTCAGTTCAATACGGACTAGATAACGCCTGGGGTTAAAAACTTCAAATCTATTGGTTAATAGCCAGTAGGTAAGGTGTAAAAAGAATTAGGGCGGCTGATGATTCAGTCGCCCTAATCTTTACAAGTAGTGATAAATTTCTGATCACAGGTAAAAACAATGGAGGGGTTATAAGTGAGTAAATCAAACCTAGTAACCGATGCCGCTGCAGAGTTTAAAGGGCGGGCCACCAACAAACAGAAGGTACAAGCACTCCTACATAAATACCCTTGGGTTAGCTCAGCTGTAGTACTTGTATTTGCCTTATTTATCTTTAGTTTTGGAAATGAAAACTTTTTAACACCAAATAATCTTTCACTAATCTTGCAACAGACAGCTGTAATTGGGGCAATTGCAGCCGGACAAACCTTAATAATTCTCACCGCTGGTATTGATCTATCTTGTGGTGCTATCGCAATCTTTGCTTCAATGGTTATGGCTAAAACTGCATTTGTTAATGGCTGGCCAGGCTGGGCCGCATTTATGCTCGGAATCGCAGTTGGAACTGGAGCTGGCGCATTTAATGGTTGGTTAATTACCAAGGTAAATCTGCCGCCATTTATCGTAACTTTAGGAACATTTAACGTATTTTCAGCTTTGACACTTTTCTATGCAACAGGTCGAACCATTATGGACAAGGAGCTAGAGCCGTTTTTCCTATACCTAGGAAACCCAATTCCACTTGGCGCATTTAAGATTACCTACGGTGTGCTCTTAGTAATAGTTATGTATTTAATTTTAGCCTTCTCACTTCGCTACACCGGCTGGGGGCGACATGTCTATGCTGTTGGTGATGATATTGAGGCAGCTCGGTTAGCTGGAATTCAAGTAAAGCGAGTACTGATGAGCGTCTATATAACTGCAGGTTTCATCTTTGCAGTTACCTCTTGGGTAATTATCGGACGGGTAGCGGCTGCTAGCCCTAACTCTGGTACTAATTTAAATCTTGACTCAATTACCGCTGTGGTAATTGGTGGCACGAGCCTCTTTGGTGGGCGCGGTGCGATCTTTGGATCACTAATCGGAGCGGTTATCGTAGGTGTATTCCGTAATGGTCTTACGCTGGCTGGTGTGGATCTTTACTACCAAACCTTTGCAGTGGGAGTTTTAATTATTACCGCAGTCTCAATTGATCAGTGGATTAGGAAGGCGGGAGTATGAGTAACTCAGTTGCACCAGTACTAGAGGCGAAAAATTTAGTAAAGAATTACGGACGAGTTGTTGCCATTGATGGCGCAGACTTAC
Organism: actinobacterium SCGC AAA278-I18; assembly: GCA_000378865.1. Lineage (GTDB taxonomy): Bacteria > Actinomycetota > Actinomycetes > Nanopelagicales > Nanopelagicaceae > Nanopelagicus. The sequence goes on from KB900435.1 coordinate 28,102, forward strand.
AACTTTTCCCAGGAGAGATACTTGCAGTTGTTGGTGATAACGGTGCTGGTAAATCTACGATGATTAAATGTTTATCAGGCGCTGAGACTCCAGATGGTGGGGTTATGGAGTTAGATGGCAAGCCAATTACCTTCCGTCGCCAGAAAGATAGTCGTGATGCAGGTATTGAAACTGTCTATCAAACCTTAGCGGTCTCTCCTGCCTTAGATATTGCTGCCAATCTTTACCTTGGCCGAGAGATTCGTAAGAAGGGTCCACTCGGAAGTATTTTTAGAATGCTAGACAACTCTGGTATGAAAAAAAGTGCAAAAGAGCATATAACCTCATTAGGCATAGGCACTATCCAAAATATGAGCCAAGCAGTTGAAACTTTATCTGGTGGTCAACGCCAAGCGGTTTCAGTTGCAAGAGCTGCTGCCTTTGGGCAGAAAGTAATTATTATGGATGAGCCAACTGCCGCACTTGGTGTTCGTGAGTCTGGCCAAGTACTTAAGTTAATTCAAAGTCTGCGCGAGAAAGGCTTGGCGGTTATTTTAATTAGCCACAATATGCCACAGGTTTTTGAGGTGGCAGATCGCATTCACATTCAGCGGCTTGGTAAGCGAGTAGCGGTTGTAACTCCTAAGAGCCACACTATGAATGAGGTGGTAGCGGTTATGACTGGTGCATTAACTTTGGAAGAAAAAGATCAAACTTTAGGACCAATTCGCTAAAGAACCTCAAGAAGTTTTTTACGCATAACTTCCGGATCAACTACTTCCCCAGTCCAGTACTTAATCCCTAGTACCGCCTGATTAATTACCATTCCTAATCCATCTACGATTTTACAGCCTTTTGATTGAGCATCCTTTAATAAATTTGTCATAGGTGGATTAACTATTACATCTGCTACTACTAACGCTGGCCTAATAGAGTCAACATTAATATTAATTTGCGCAGTTAAATCCGGTGCCATTCCAATTGAGGTGGCATTTACTAAAATATCTATATCACTAGGAACTTCATACTTACCATCCCAGAGTTTGAATTCAGCCTTACATTTGGTTTTACTATTAAGTAAATCAACTAAACTCTCGCCGCGCTTTTGATCACGATTTATAATTGTAATTTTACTTGTATTCTCAAGTGCTAGCTCTACCGCAATTGCCCTAGCAGCTCCACCTGCTCCTAGTAGTGCAACATTTTTACCGCTAGGAGAAACTACAGCTTTAAGAGATTGCAAAAAACCCTTACCATCGGTGTTTTCGCCAATATATTTACCATCTCGCAGAACTACACAATTGACTGCGCCCATCATGGCAGCAGATTCACCAAGACCATCTAAATACTGTATTACCTCTACCTTATGTGGCAGTGAACAATTAAAACCAACCCAATTCATTGCTCTAGCACCCATCACTGCAGCCGCTAAATCCTTAGGTAGTACTTCACAATTTAGATATCTAAAATCAAGGCCATGATGTTTATATGCTGCCTCAACCATAGCAACAGTTGGATTGCCTGCTGATGGAGTTGAAAAACTGCCGGTTATTTTACTTAAAAAATTCATTTAGCAATCATAGGCAAAATAAGGAAGTAATGGAAGTAGTTAACTGGGATTAGAAAGAGATTGGCAACTGACTTTATTTCTGCTTAGATTGCATCAGTATTACTAAGGAGTTAATGGATGAGTAGCCCAGATCTATATGCTGATGTAGTAATAGTTGGCTCTGGTATGGGCGGTGGTACTACCGCTTACGCACTTGCTAAAAAAGGGGTTAGCGTTTTAGTTTTAGAGCGGGGTGATCGGTTGCCAAATGAGAAAGAAAATTGGGGCCCTAAAGAGATATTTGTTGATAAACGTTATAAATCAAAAGAGGTTTGGGTAGATGGCAGGGGTAAGGATTTTGCCCCAGGTGTGCATTTTTATGTTGGTGGAAATACCAAACTATATGGAGCAGCCCTACCTAGAATGCGGGAGAAAGATTTTGAAGAGCTAAAACATTTAGAGGGAGTATCTGCTGCTTGGCCATTTACATATTGGGATATCGAACCTTTTTATGTTGAGGCAGAAAAAATGTATAAGGTACATAGCAACTCTGGTGAGGATCCAACTGAACCTGGTAGAAGTGAACCCTTTCCATATCCAGCACTACCCCATGAACCATATATAGCTGCGCTAGCAGATCGACTTAGAAAATCTGGAGTAACACCACACTCAAATTCAATGGGTATTGATTTTGGTGATGATGGTAAATGTATTAGATGTAATACATGTGATGGCTTTGTTTGCCGTGTGGGTGCCAAAAGTGATGCTGAGATCAATGCAATAAATCCAGCGTTACTAACTGGAAAGGTTAAATTACAGACCTTAGCTGAGGTTATTCGAATTGAATTAACTGATGATGGTAGATCTGTTGATTGCTTAGTAGTTAAGGGTCCATCCGGTGAGTACAAGGTAAAGGGAAAGAAATTTGTACTCTCATGTGGTGCGGTATTAACTGCAGCGCTACTACTTAGATCTAAGTCGGCTAAGGCGCCAAATGGTGTAGCTAACTCCTCAGATTTAGTAGGGCGTAATTTTATGATGCATATCAATACTCATATTGCTGCCTTTGATTACAAGCGTAAAAATGATGTAACTTTTCAAAAAACTCTCTCATTTGCAGATTGGTACTTTGATGGCGGCAAGGGTTATCCACTTGGAATTGTGCAATTAATAGGTAAGGTGCAAGGCATAATGATGAAGAGTTACGCCACAAAAGTTCCACTAGCAATTCTAAATTACGTCGCAGATCGCAGCGTGGAATTTCTGGTTATGACTGAGGATCTTGCAAGCAGAGAGAATCGAGTAGTAATCGATGATCGCAATCGTATTCATCTAGTGCGTAAGCCAGTTGGTATGAGTACACATAAGAAATTAATGAGAAAAACTTTAAGAGTGTTAAGAAAATCTGGATACCAAGCGATTTTCAAACAACCTTTTGATATTTCAATGAATGCGCACCAGTGCGGCACAGCTGTTGCTGGTAGTGATCCAAAGAGATCAGTTGTTGATCAGTACTGCAAAACTCATGATGTAGATAATCTTTATTTAATTGATAGTAGTTTTTTCCCTTCCTCAGGAGCGGTAAATCCAGCATTAACAATTGCTGCCCAAGCATTACGGGTTGTTGCTAAATCAGATCTATCTCATGTTTAACTAAGATATATTAATAATTGATTACAAAATTAGATGGCGGCCTCTCAACCGCCTTAGAAAATAATGGTAATAAATTAACCACCTCGTTATGGACTGGGGAGTTAATACTTACCAAACCTAGCGAAATTACAAAAGCGCATCTGGATTTTATTAATGCTGGTGTACAGATAATTACTACAGCCTCCTACCAACTCTCCTATTTAGGGTGTGGCAAACGTGGTTGGAGTCAGGCACAAACAGATGAGGCCCTGCGTGCTTCAATACAATTAGCAAAGGGTGCGGTAACTGCGTCAGGTAGAGATGTGAAGGTAGCAGCCTCCGTTGGTCCATATGGCGCAGCACTAGCAGATGGCTCTGAGTACAAAGGAAATTACGGTGTTACAAAATCTTTCCTTAAAGATTTTCACGCAAGACGACTTGAGGTTTTAATAGCATCATCTCCTGATCTACTAGCCCTTGAAACTATGCCCGATACATTTGAGGTTGAGGTAATACTTGATCTACTTAACGATTGCCCAATCCCTTATTGGGTTTCCTACTCGTGTAAATCAGGTAATCAAACAAATGCTGGTCAAAGCTTTTCAGATGCAGTATTGCTGGCAAAGGGTGCGATGGCAGTTGGCATTAATTGCACCGCACCTGAGTTAATTACTGATTTATTATTTTCTGCTAAAAGCGATAAGGCTTATGTGGTTTATCCAAACTCAGGGCGCAGTTGGGATGCTAGTAAGAAAGAGTGGATTGGCAATAGTACTGCTGGTTTTGATACCAAGCTGATAAAACAGTGGATTGATGCCGGAGTCCAGATAATTGGTGGCTGCTGCGGGATTGGCGCTACTGAAATTGCAGCTATCTCTTTTTAGTTATTGATTGAGTTAGCAGTTGTAGTTAAGGTTAAGCAATTACCTACTTAGTATAAGGATTTGATGAAGAAAATTGCAGTAGTAACTGGTGGTGGTCGTGGGATTGGCCGATTCGTTTGTTTATCTCTAGCAACTAATGGCTGGATCGTTGTAGTTGCGGGTAAGAGTTTAGAAAATATAACTAAAGTAGCTAAAGAGGCAGGTAATGAAAGTATTGCAATTCAATGTGATGTTACTGATTCGCAATCTGTTAAGAATTTATTTAGTCAAGTTAAAGATAAATTTAGTAGAGTTGATCTTCTTTTTAACAATGCTGGGATATCTTCTAGATATGTCTCAATGGATGAGTTAGGCGCAGATGAGTGGGATAAGGTTGTTAACACAAATCTAAATGGCTCTTTCTATTGCACTCAAAATGCATTTGGTTTAATGAAATCACAAAACCCACAGGGTGGTCGAATTATTAATAATGGCTCAATTGCAGCTTATGCGCCACGCCCAAACTCTGCGCCATACACCGCAACTAAGCATGCAATAACTGGCTTAACTAAATCAACCTCATTAGATGGTCGCTCTTTTAATATCGCCTGCGGGCAAATAGATATTGGCAATGCTGATACCGAACTGGCAGCCACACAAAAGGCAGGCATCACTCAAGCAAATGGCATGAAGATGGTTGAGCCAACAATTAATCCCCAACATGTTGCAGATGCGGTATTACACATGGCCAATCTGCCGCTTGATGTAAATGTATTATTTATGACAGTTATGGCAACAAATATGCCGTATATCGGTAGAGGTTAATTACTCTTTCTTACTCTGGCACCAATTTCCTGTAACTCAGAAATATTTCTAGCTCCAGTCAATGCCATAGTATTAATAAAATCACGCTTAATAATCTCGACTGCTTTTTCAACACCACGCTGACCTCCAGCCATAATTCCATATAGATAAGCACGACCAATAAAAACTGCTTTCGCACCAAGTGCGATGGCTGCATATGCATCTTGACCAGACATAATTCCACCATCGATATAAACATCAACCTTATTTCCGACCGCTGCAACTACATCAGGCAGTATCTCAAGCGGTACTGGACCACGATCTAACTGCCGTCCACCATGATTTGAAAGAATAATTCCACTCACTCCCATCTGGGCAAGTTTCTTAGCATCTTCTATATTCTGCACACCTTTTACAATTATTGGACCATTCCAGACTGATTGCAGCCACGTAACATCATCAAATGAAGTTGCTGGATCAAATATCACAGCTGCTAGTTCAACTAATGACTTACTCCAACCTCGAAAGGCAGCAAACTCTAGTTTTTTGGTAGTGAAAAGATTTAGCCACCAGGTTGGTTTACGGGCAATTGCTAAAACTGTGCTTAATCTAATTCGAGGTGGAATAGTCAAACCATTTTTAATATCACGAACTCTTATGCCACTGACTGGTGTATCAACCGTTAAAATTAAGGCTTCAAAACCATTTTCTTTTGCCTGTTTAATTACAGATAAACTATCCTCACGATTTTGCATTACATACAGCTGAAACCAGCGCCGGGCTCCTGGTACTGCTGCTGCCAACTCACTAGGTGAGGTAGTTCCCATGGTTGAAAGTGAGTAGATTAAATTATTATTTTCAGCCACTGCAGCCACCGCAGGCTCACCAACATGGTGCATAAAGCGGGTGTAACCAGTGGGTGAAAACAAGATGGGTAGATCAACTTTTTTACCATAAATCATTGTTGATGGATCGATTTTTGAAACATCTCGAAGAGTATGTGCTGTGAACTCAATTTGACCAAATGCATCTCGAGAACGTTTATAACTTACCTCATCAAGTGCTGAGCCTTCAACATAATCATAAACAACTTTGGGTACCCTCTTTTTTGCAATATTTGCCAGATCCGCAATCGTTAATGCTCTTGCGATCTTTGCTCTATTTCGAAAGATTGTTGGCATCTTCCAATCAATCAGTGAAATAAAATGTGGAATATCTGGAAACTGCCGCTTTGATTTAATCATTTCATTAAACTGCTTGAATACTATTCATAATTGATCTAGACATATTTTGGTAATCCTTGCTGTTATCCAAGTCGCCTACAATCTCGTATCTGCGCATAACCAGGATTCGATCCGCCACTGCAACCATCTCAGCTAAATCACTAGAAATTAGTATTATGGACAAGCCTTCATTAGCTAGCTCAGTTATAAGTTCATGAAAAGATGCCTTTGTTCTAACATCTACTCCCACTGTTGGCTCATCAATTATTAAGATTTTAGTTTCAGCAGCTAGCCACTTAGAGACGCTAACTTTTTGCTGATTTCCACCAGATAAAGTTAATGCGAGTTGATTATTATCGACTACCTTAATGCCAAGGCGATCAACATATTTGGTAGCAATATCATCTTCCTTTTTTGGATTGATTACACTAAGTCTTTGTAGAATCTTCGCCAAAATTGTTACTGAGATGTTCTTACGCACCGGAAAATCAAGGAATAATCCCTCTTCTTTACGATTCTCCGTTACATATCCAATCCGATAATTATGAAGTGCCTCAGTAAAGTTCCTAATTTTAACCACGCTGCCATTTACTAAAATCTCTCCACCAGTTATAGCGTGCAAGCCAAGAATACTTCGGGCTAGCTCACTGCGTCCTGCTCCAACTAAGCCATACATACCTAATACCTCACCTGGATAAAGTGAGAGTGAAATATTGCGATGACCAAGAGAGGTTTGAAGATTTTTTAATTCAATTACTGGCGTAGCCTTACGATCAACTTTGCGAATAATATTTTTGCGCTCTGCTAAGTGACGACCAACCATTAAATCAACGATCTCTCCCTGCTTGTAATCAGCAAGTGACTTTGATTCAAGCACGCTCACACCATCTCTGAGTACTGTTACCGTGTCACAAATCTCATATACCTCTTCAAGTTTATGGCTAACAAATAAAATAGCAGTTCCCTGACTCTTTAATCTTTTAATTACATCAAAAAGTTTGCTAGTTTCACTACCAGTAATTGAGGCTGTTGGTTCATCTAATAAAATGATTTTTGCATTAGTAACCAATGCCTTAGCAATTTCAACTAACTGCATCTGAGCAACAGATAAATTCTTAACCCGCTCGTTTAGGTCAATCTCAAAGCCAAGAGTTTCAAGTGCTTGCTTTGCTAGCCGAGTCCGCTCTTTCCTATTAATTATGCCCAATTTAAGTGGTGGATTATGCAAAGTGATATTTTCTTCAACAGAGAACTCAGGAATCAAATTTCTTTCCTGGTGGACAACTGCAATACCAGCATGTGTGGACTCAATTGGATTATGAAATCTCTTTTCCTGACCACTTACTTTTAAAGAACCAGAGTCTGCTAAGTAAATACCAGTAATAATTTTAATTAATGTTGATTTACCAGCTCCATTTTCACCAAGGAGAGCATGAACTGTGCCACCGGTTAAAGTTAAATTAACCTCATTTAATGCCAGTACGCCCGGGAACTCTTTAGAAACTTTATTAATTAATAATTCAGCACTCATGGTGATCCCTTTATTCCCTCATTTTGGCGTTCAGTTCTACGTCTGCGCCATTCGCTTAGCGCTACAGTTGAAAGAGTTACTACACCAACACTTAGCGAGACGATGCTTGGGTCTAATGAGTACTGAGCCCTGGCAATATCAACTAACCGGACTACTCCAGCGGCAATTACCGTGCCATAAATTGCAATTGTTCCACCAGACATTAAAACACCACCAATGATTGGTGCTGCAAAAGAGGCCAGCAACCAGTCGCCTCCAATTGATCGATTAATTCCTGGGAGTGAGGAGATAGTAATTACAGATGCCACACCAATTAATAAGCCAGACAAAGTGTGAGCAATGAAGATTGACTTATTATTTGAAACTCCAGATAATCGCGCTGCAATTGGATTACCACCAGTTGCAAGTATGCGCCGACCCATAATTGTTCTGCTAAAAAACAATGAAAGTGCAATTGCAGTAAGAAGTGCAATAACTAAAATATATGGGAATCCCACGAAATTGCGCTTACCAAACTCTGGCAAAGATGATGGGTACTTATCAATAGTAAATGTCTTAACCAGTCGGTATTGAAAACCAAGTAATATTGTGTAAGTACCTAAGGTGATGATAAAACCATTTAACTGTGTTAAAACTACTAATGCACCATTTATTGCGCCTATTGCCGTGGCAGAGAACAAACCAATAAATATTGCTAGCCAAATTGGCAAATTATGATCTGCCATCAACACCGCCATAATTGCGCAGCTAACTCCACCCATAGTGCCAACCGCTAAATTCATCTGACCGATGCAAAGCACAACCATCTGTGCAAGTCCAATAGTGATTGGAACTGCTAGATAAGTTAGAAAGCCCTGCAAGGATGCTCTACTTAAAAATACCCCGTTAGAGGTTGCAACTAACGCTAAGAAGCCGATTATAAATATAACTGAGAGTGAAAATTCAGTCATACGGTTTCTAAAAAATACTGGCAGCTTCATTTTTTCCCTCGCAACTTAATTGAGGTAAACATTTTTTGAATTTGTCCAACTGATAGGGCTAATAGTAAGACTAAGCCGAGTGCAATATTTAATGTCTCAAGCCCAATACCTTGAACAGATAATCCTTGGCGAATTACCAACGTCATCATTGTGCCGATAAATGTACCGAGCACTGCTACCGCACCACCTGCCAGTAATGTGCCCCCCAATACAGGTCCTAAGAATGAGGGCAACATGACCTGACTACCAATAGCTGCGGTAAATGAACCATTTGCATAAGCAAGCATTAAGCCACCAATGCCAGCTAATGTGCCGGAGAAAATATGTGCTGTCATAACTCTGTTTTCAACTGGAATTCCAGATAATTTTGCAGCTCTTAAGTTTGAACCGGTAGATAACAACTCGCGACCTAGTCGAGTCCTTGAAAACATAAATGAAACTAAAATTAAACATATAATTGCTGGTAGCAACATCATAGGAATCGACTTTGGTCCGCAAATTCCGGCTACACAAAAATCTTTTAATGATTTACTACGCCAATAATCCATGCCCGCTGGCTTAGTGGTAAATGCTGCGGTTGCGCCGGTAAATGTTACGTAGATAAAGGTAACTAAACCAAGTAAGGCGAAATCCATAGCTAAGGTAACGATGAATGCATTTACCTGAGACTTAACAATTATCCAGCCAGTTATTGCACCCAGTAACGCACCTGCCAAGACACCTAAAATTGCTCCTTGCACCAAAGTTAGGCCCCAGTATTGGTATGAAGCACCAGCAACTAAAGCTGATACCGCAGCCATTCTGCCAACTGCAAGATTTAAATGACCAATAGATAAAACACATAGTTGGGCTAACCCAATTACTGTAAGTGTGGCACCATCACGCAAAAGTGGGTAGATAACAAAGTCAACATTAAAAAATGCAGAGTTACGCAGGCCAAAAAAGATAAATAGTCCTATGGTTAGTAGGGTTAAAACTACCCTCTGATCATTTAATATCTTTTTAAGTTTCAAATCTTCACCCGCAATTTATCAATTGCATCAAAATCCCAATCAATACCAAGGCCGGCAGAGGTTGGAGCAAGTGCCATACCATTTTCAATCTTGATCTCACTCTTTGTAACACCACGCAACTGTGGAATGTGTTCAACATATAAGCCATTTGGAATCGCAGCGGCCAAGCTAACATGAATCTCCATAAGAAAGTGGGGGCAAACCTTCAGGTTAAAACTCTCTGCCATATGTGCAACCTTAAGCCATGGTGTTATGCCACCAACCCGTGCGACATCAACTTGCACAATTCCTACTGCATTTTGATGCATATACTGCTGAAATTGCATTGCTGAGTAAATAGTTTCACCGACTGCAATTGGAATACTTGTTGATCTGGCTAGGCTGGCATGACCAATTACATCATCTGCTGGTAGTGGCTCCTCTAACCAAAATAAATCAATTGGCTCAAATGCTTTAGCGCGCTTAATTGCCTCTGCCACAGTAAAAGATGTATTTGCATCCACCATGATGTGCATATCTTTTCCAACAGTTTCTCTAACAGCCATTAAACGCTCAACATCTTCATGCGCCTTAGGCTTACCAACTTTAAGCTTTACGCCTGGCCAACCTTTTTTCTTAGAGGCAACCGCTCCCGCTACTAACTCCTCAGTTGTTAGATGAAGCCAGCCACCTTCGGTGTCATAAAGTGGAACTCGATCGCGAAATCCACCGGCTGCAACTGCCAAACTTTGATTTTCTCGTTTGCACTTTAAATCCCAGATTGCAGTATCAATTGCTGCAACTGCTAGTGAAGTTATCGCACCAGTCTCAGTTGCCCGGGTTGAGTAATAAATATCATGCCAAACCTTTTCAATCCGTGCACTGTCCATGCCCTTAAGTTTTGGAATTAAATAATCTCTAAGCATGGCCAGGATCGCAGTCCCGCCGGTTCCAATGGTGTAGCTATAACCAACACCAGTATTGCCATCTGCAGTTATTATTTTTACAAAAATAGTCTCTTGCTTTAAAAATGCTTGTACTGAATCAGTTCTTACTGTCTCAACTGGAATATCAATCAGAAAGGTCTCGGCACTTGTAATTATGCTCAATTGAGAATCCTTTCGTTAATTAAGTTTATCTTGATAATTGAGGAAGGGCGATCAGGATTAAACCTGATCGCCCAACATCAACTTATTACTTACTTACAGGTCATGTACTCTGTCTGGAAAGCCTTAAGGATATCCTTTGAAGTTGCTTGACGTGTGTCGTTGTAAGTATCAACGTTGTCCTTAGTTACCAAGAATGAACCGGAGTCTACGTATAGACCAGGTGTATTCATGGTGCACTTCTTGCTACCAAGTGCTGCAAGTACCCATGAACCAACATAACCTTGGCCCCATGGATTCTGAACAACAGTTCCGGAAATTACGCCAGACTTAATAGCATCCAAGATCTTCTGGTCATCATCAATTGCAATAACCTTGATTGGAAGCTTGGTTGATGAAACACCATCAGTCGCAGCAACAGCTGGGTTGTAAGCAGTTGTAACGATTCCGTTAATCTGCTTGCCCTTTGCTGCTAATAGATCAGTTACAGCCTTTGTTGCTGACTGTAGATCTGAGTCAATATCAGTGATAGTTGTTAGAAGCTTAACTTTTCCGCCAGTCTCAGCGATAGCTTGCTTTACGCCATCCATACGACGGATTGTGTTTGCATCTACTGCGTTACCAGTTAGGTGAACAAGATTTCCCTTGCCACCCATCTCTTTAATAACTGCTGTTGCAGCTAGGTATGCAGCTTTGCCAGTATCAGTACTCAAGCAGAAATCTGCTGAGTTTTTCTGTGGCTCTTTAACAATGTCATATCCACCTGGGCATGAAGCAAGGGAACCAACTGCGAATCCCTTGTCCTTTAGACCCTTAAATGTTGTGTTGATATCTGTTGGTGAAACTCCAAATACACCAAATGCGTTATAGCCTTGAGCGGCCATAGCATCGATTGCTGCATTGTGCTTGGTTTGATCCCATTCACCAGTCTCATTAAAGGCTGTTCCGCCAATTCCGAACTCAGATACAGCTGCTGCTCCGCCATCTTTCCATGGTTGGAAGTAAGGGTGAGCACCACCTGGAACAAGAGCAACTTTAATCGCTCCAAATCCATCGGCTGATCCTGCAGAGTCTCCTGAACTAGAACATCCAGAAAGAAGCAATGCAACTGCAGCAACTGCTGCAAGTAATGATTTCTTCATTAATATTCCTTTCGGTTATTTGTTTAACCCCTATAAATTTATAACTTATAGGTAACACGGTTCGAGCAAATCATTCTCTATCGGGGGGGGGTAAATCAATATAAAAAGGTAACGCTGAGGTAACAAATCCTAAATTTAAGCGTAAGTTTTAGGGCCAAATGGCAATTATGAGATTTCTACCAACAATCCACTATATGGACAAATTAATTATTCAGCCACTGTTTTCCAGTTGGGAATGTGAAATCTGAAACACTTTGGGCAAACATCTCTGCGCCAGCTCCAGCTTTACTTGGTGGCATATAGCGAGCGCGCCGAATATCAGTAGGAACAACAAAGTGTTCATGCAGATGATCGACAAACTCAACTACCCGATCAGGCTGCTCACCAGATACTGCAACATAATCAAACATCGCTAAATGTTGCACCATTTCACATAATCCCACCCCACCAGCATGCGGGCAGACTGGTATACCAAATTTTGCTGCCATTAAGATTATGGCAATATTTTCATTAATACCAGCAACTCTGGAAGCATCTATCTGTACAAAAGATAATGATTTAGATTGCAGCATCTGCTTAAAGATTATTCGATTTGCCACATGCTCACCCGTTGCAACTCGAACCGGTGCGATTGCCTTTGCTATTGCAGCATGACCTACTACATCATCTGGATTTGTTGGTTCTTCTACCCAATGCAGATTCACATCCCCAAGTGAGTTAATCCACTCGATTGCCTCTGGTACATCCCAAACTTGGTTAGCATCAATTGCAAGACGAATATCAGGTCCAATTGCATCCCGTGCTAATTTTAATCTGCGCCGATCATCTTCTTTTGATCCACCACATTTAAGCTTTATTAATGTAAAGCCATCAGCAACTGCCTGCTTAGCAAGGGTTACCATTTTCTCATCTGAGTAACCAAGCCAGCCTGGAGTGGTTGTGTAAGCAGGTAGACCATCTGTAATTAGACTCGCTTCATTTTTTGCTCGATTAGTCTTTGCTTTATTTAAAATTGCAAGTGCCTCTGTAGGTGTTAAGGCATCTGAGATATAACGGAAATCTACTAACTCAACAATCTCCTCCGGTGAAAGATCAGATAGATATTTCCATAGTGGCTTACCACTTCGCTTAGAAACTAAATCCCAGGCCGCATTTACTACCGCACCTGCTGCCATATGGATTAACCCTTTTTCAGGTCCTAACCAGCGCATCTGTGAGTCGCGTACTAATGAGCGAGCAAACTCCCCCATTGTTTTAGCAAGATCATCAACATCGCGGCCAACTGCATAAGCGGCAAATATCTCTATTGCATCGCATTGCAGATCATTTCCGCGGCCGCAAGTAAATACCAACCCATAGCCAGATAGCTTTGGATCATCGGTGATTAATTCTAGGTAAGCAGCTGAGTAATCTGGATCTTTATTCATAGCATCTGAGCCATCTAAGCCGCGCGAGGTGGGAAAGCGCACATCGGTGGTTTTAAAGCCAACTACCTTAGGCATTTCTTACCACCTCTTCAGAAATTTAATGATTGCTATTCGATTACTGCACAAAATCCTATACGATAATCAAATAAGAAAGGAAACGCTTTGCAAATAAAACGAATTGGTTCAGTAATCGGAGTTAAACCGGAGGAGATTGCTGAGTATGAAAGAATTCATGCCCAGGTTTGGCCCGGAGTTCTTGCTACCTTAAAGCGTGCGAATATCTCAAATTACTCGATCTTTCGCTACCAAAATATGCTCTTCTCTTATATGGAGTACACCGGCACAGATTATGAAGCCGATATGGCACTTATTGCATCAGACCCAACAACTCAGGATTGGTGGAAGGTAACTGCTCCAATGCAAAATCCAGTGCCAGAAAAACTTGAGAGTGAGTGGTGGCATGTAATTCCAGAGGCTTTTCACCTAGCGTAATGATAAAGCATAATAAATAGAGAGTGAGCATAGTTATGAGAATCGATTCACACCATCATGTTTGGGATTTATCTGTTCGCCCACAAGGCTGGATGGTTGGTGAGGCACTTAACCCAATTAAGAAAAATTTCTCAATTAATGATCTACGCCAAGCGATTGCTGGATGCGGGATAGATAAGACGGTAGTTGTTCAAACAGTTACTAATTATGATGAAACACCGGAGTTATTAGCACTTGCTGATACTGATGATCTAGTTGCAGGGGTAGTTGGCTTTTTAAAGATTGACTCTGCAGATGCTATCTCCTACCTCGATAAGTATGAAGCTATGGCTGGCTTTAAGTATTTAGTTGGTATTAGAGATATTGCCCATGATTATGAGGATGTTAGTTATCTTACAAAGCCTCAAGTGATAAAAAATGTGCAAGAGCTAGGCAAGCGTGGTTTGGTCTATGACCTATTAACAAAAACTCCACATATGCAAGCAGCAATTGATTTAGTAAAAGCCTGTCCAGATACAAAGTTTGTACTTGATCATATTTCAAAGCCATATATGGCAAAGGGTGAAATGCAACCATGGGCAGATAAAATTACTGAACTTGCCAGTTTTGAAAATGTGGTAGTTAAAGTCTCTGGCCTATTTACTGAGGCTGATTGGAAGAATTGGAAGAAAGCCGATTTCTGGCCATACCTTGAGCACATCACCAAATCATTCACGCCAAAACGTATGATGTTTGGCTCTGATTGGCCGGTTTGTTTACTTGCTGCCACCTACCGACAAAGTATTGATCTGATGGAGGATTTTACTAAATCATTTTCAGAGAGTGAGAAAAGTACTTTCTGGGCTGGTACTGCTAATCGGGTTTATAATTTAAATCTAATTAATTAGGCGTAACGGGCGTGGAGCGCGCCATCAACCATAAGGTCGGCGCCAGTGATAAATGATGCGTCCTTTGAAAGTGCAAATAAGATTACATTTGCAATCTCCTCAGGGGATCCAAATCTTGCATTTGGTGCAACAGAAAGTGAGTGCGCTTTCTCATCTGGAAACTTTTCCATATAACTCTTTAAGAGTGGAGTGGCAGTAGTTCCAGGAGATACTGAGTTGACTCTAATTCCATACTTACCTTCATCTAAAGCTAAGTTTCTAGATAATCCAATAATGCCACCCTTTGCCGCAGAGTATGGAAAGAAGTTTGGCCTAGACATTCGGCCGTGAATTGATGAGATATTTACAATTGATCCATACTTGGCTTTTCTCATCTCTGGCAAGCAAAGTTTTGCTAAATACCAGCTTGATTTTAAATCTAGCGCAAAAAAATCATTCCACTCTTGCTCAGCATACTCAACAGCATCAGCATAAGAGTTTCTTCCGGCGTTTGATACCGCAACAGTTACTGGGCCAAAGCTTGCCACTAACTTGTCATAACCTGCCTTAAAGGTTTCAAACTTTGAGACATCTGCCTTTGCATATTGAACCTGATGCCCCTCTTTGGTTAATTTTTCAACTAACGCGGTTGCTTTCGCATCGTCAATATCAACAAATGAAACCTTGGCACCCTCTTTAACAGCGCCTAAAACAATTGCTTCACCAATACCAGCTGCGCCACCTGTAACAAATAAATGCTCGCTCTTTAATATCATGCGATTCTTGCTCCTAATCCACCATCTACTGCCCAGTCAGAGCCACTTACATAAGTAGATTTATCTGAAAGTAGGAATATAACAACCTTTGCTACCTCACCAGGTTGGCCCATTCGTCCTAATGGTTGTATAGATTCTGCTCGCTCTTTTCTGCCGGCCTCACCCTTGAGCCAATTTTTTGTTAAATCTGTAAGTATGTAACCAGGTGATACCGCGTTTACTCTAATTTCAAACTTACCCTCATCTAATGCCAGGTTTCTAGTTAAACCAAGAACTGCAGATTTTGCTGCGCCATATGGGAAAAATCCTGGATATGTTAAGCGGCCATGGATTGAACAGATATTAACTATTGAACCACCTTTTGCTTTGCGCATAGCAGGAAGTGCTAACTTGGCAGTAAGCCAGACTGGCTTCATATCAATGGCAAAAAAATCATCCCACTCTTTATCTGTCATAGTCACAGGATCAGCGTGTGAGTTAACACCAGCATTATTAACAACACCAGTTACCTCACCAAATTTACTCACAGCTTCATTAAAGGCTGATTTGAGCTCTTCAAAGTTAGCTACATTAGCCTTCACAAAAATAACTTTTTTACCTAACTTGCTAAGTTCAGAGGCTAATTTTTCACCAGCAGCTATATCAATATCAACAAAGGAAACAGATGCACCTTCAGCTGCTGCATCTCTAACAATGGCCTCACCAATACCCTTGGCGCCACCTGTTACAAAGATATGTTTACTGGCTAACTTCATGTCGATAAACTACCTTACTAGCCTCATTAATTGCATTACGAAAAGCTAAAACATTTTTGCCAACCCCACTGACACCATCTTTGGTAAGCGGGCCACCTAGGCCAACAAGATCTGCGCCAGCCTCAAACCACTTTGGAATCGATTCCAAGGTAATACCAGC
The DNA here is from genome assembly GCA_000378865.1 of actinobacterium SCGC AAA278-I18. GTDB lineage: Bacteria > Actinomycetota > Actinomycetes > Nanopelagicales > Nanopelagicaceae > Nanopelagicus. Next base: position 44,379 of record KB900435.1, read on the forward strand.
GGTTGGACACCAGCGGTTGTTTGGAAATGGCTCTCGGAGCATCTTTAAATGAGAGGGGCCTAAAATTGCTGCTGGAAATAACTTCAAAATATCAGCACCACTCTCCTCAGCAATTGCAACCTCAGTTGCTGTTGAGACACCTGGCATTGATACCAATTTTAATTTCTTTGTTGCAGCAATTACATCCTCATTTGTGTCAGGGGAGACTATGAAACTAGCTCCAATATCCTCTACTTTTTTCACATCTTTAACGGTTCGAACTGTGCCAGCACCTACTAATAAATCCTTATTCTTTAAGAGCCGTTCAATGATTTTAAGTGCACCTGATGTTGTAAGAGTTATTTCAATTACCTTAACCCCAGCCTCTACCAATGCATCAGCCATTACTTGGCCTTCATTTTGGGAGTTAGCTCTAACTAAGGTCATCATCTTTTCAGAAAGCAATTTATCTATGGTCTTCACTAATTACTCCTCATCTTTTGTGAAATATCTTTATGAATAACACCAGCAGAACCAGTTGGTATGCCACTCCAATCCCCAAACATACTTGCTACTAAGGCTCCACAGATACTGCCCTGCGTTAAAGCATCCACTGCACTCATACCACTTAATAGACCCGCGATCGCCCCACCAGTAAAAGCATCACCTGAGCCAACTGGATCTACCGAAACAACCTTTGGCGGGATGATTTCACCATACTGACCACCAATTGCATATCGCATTGGTTGATCACCTTTAGTCATAACTGCAATCTTGCATTCACGATTATTTGCCTCAACTAAAACTTTCTTTGCATCAGAGCTTCCAAAGACCACCTGATACTCATCCTCACCACCAATTAAGAACTCAATATTTTCAGCTAAAGGTTGCAGTGTCTTCCTTGCATCCTCTTCACTCCATAACTTGCGGCGTAGATTTAAATCAAAACTAGATTTAATACCTAATGATGCTGCCATTTTTAATGCATGTTTAACAGTTGCTGCTCCACTTTGTGAAATTGCGCAGGTAATACCTGTGGTGTGAAGCCAGCGGGAAGAGGAGATATAGGAATCTAAAATATCGGATGGTTCAATAGTGGAGGCCGCAGAGCCTTTTCTTAAATAACTAATCTCAACCGGTGCTGTTTTACCTGGATTACGGACCATAGCTCCGGTAAATGAGTTAACCCGCTTTGCAAGTGAAACATCAACACCTTCGGCTGCAATATCTGCCAACATAACTGAACCTAATTGATCATTGCCAAATCTTGAAAAGTAGGCAGATTTAAGACCAAGCCGCGAAAGTGTCACTGCCACATTAACTTCAGCGCCAGCTGTTACTCGCTCGAACTTGGTTGCACTCATTACCGAATCGGTATCACTTGAGATAAATACTGATAGAACTTCACCAAAGGTGAAAAGGTCAGTTTTCAATTAAGCACCAAATAGATTTGTTTTTTTACCCACTATTCCAGGATTAGCGATAAAAATATATCCAGCCTGCGGATAGAGATCTAAATCCATCTCCTCCCCAGGATTACCAACTGCGGTAGTAATAATTAATTGATCAAGCTTTTCACCAGCAAAACAACATGAGGTTACTTTTTGAACCGGCAACTTAATCTCAGCAATTTGTTTTCCGTTCTTTCCATCAAAGCCGCGAACACATGAGCCCATCCAAAATGCTACCCATAAATTATCCTCACTATCAGAACACATTCCATCGGGATATCCCATGCCATCTTCGATCTTAATAAATGGGCGACGATTACTTATTGCGCCATTGTCATAATCAAATAAATCAACTCTCATTGATAAAGTGTCGATGTAATACATCTTGGTTTTATCTACAGACCAATCCATACCATTACTAATTCCAACCTCACCAAAAAGGCGTTGAAGTTTTTTGCCATCTTTACTTAATCTATAAAAAGCACCTTCATTACTTTGACTCTCATAAGCCATTGAGCCTAGAAAAAGTTCACCATCTGGTGAAACTTTGGCATCATTCCACCTTAAAACATTTTTATCTTTAAATCCATCAGCCTCTTCTCTTGATGCCATCTTATGAAGGGTGCCGTCTTTATCTCTTAAAACTGGACCATTTGCAGTTCCTAAAATATCGCCACCAGTTGTACGCGGAATTTGAAAACCAACTGGCTCACCTGTTTGATACTCACCACTTTGCTCAGTTGCTAAATCTTTCCATCTAATCACTTGTCCATAAATATCACACCACTGCACATGATTATTTTTCTCACCAGTTGCAGTTGGTCCTTCACCTAATTGATTGCGCCGTGCATCAAATACTTCAACTGCAATCGACATTGCTTAACCCTTTAGGGAGCCAGAGAGCAATCCTCTTAGGAAGTAGCGACCTAGGAAGATATAAACAATAAGGGTTGGAAGTGAAACGATTAAGGAAGCGGTCATATTCACACCGTAGTAGACCTGATTGGATGAGCCAGTAATAAAGTTAAGTGCGGTAGTTGCCACCGATAGTTTGGGTGAACCTCCGGTTAAGAAGATCGCAAAGAGGAAATCATTCCAAGCTGAGGTGAACTGCCAAATAATTACCACCACAAATGCTGGTGCAGAAAGTGGCAGGATAATTGAACGATAAATTCGAATCATTGATGCCTTATCAACTCGACCTGCCTCAATTAACTCATTTGGAATTCCCTCATAGTAATTACGGAAGATAAGTGTGCAGATAGGAATACCATAAATAATATGGGCAAAAACTAAGACATAAATAGATTTATTAATGCCAATATTTGTTGCAACCCTTACCAACGGAATCATTACTGCTTGATATGGAATAAACATTCCAAATAAGAACATAGTAAATACAAAGTTTGAGCCTTTGAACTTCCACTTAGCAAAGACATAGCCATTTATTGATCCAATAATTGCAGATATAATTGCTGATTGAATAACAAATAATAAAGTTCTAGTCATTGAATCAGATAAGCCGTGTGGGAAGAAGTTTCCACCTGGTGAATTACGGTTTGTTCCACTCCATGCCACACTCCATGCAGAAAAATCTAATTTCTCAGGAAGTTTAAAGGCATTAGTTAAATAGACATTTTTAACACCTTTAAGAGAGTTAATAACCATTACATAAATTGGCATAACTACTAGGAACCATATAAAGCCAAGAGATACGTATCGGAAAATTAACCAAAACTTCTCATTGCCATTTAACTTACGCTTTTTATTACGCGTATCATGCTTTGTGGTGATTAAATCAACTAAATCATGGCTCATTAGCGGTACGCCTCCTGCTTATTTGTGTAACGCAGGTAAGGCACCACTACTACTGCCACCATTATTAAGAGCACTACTGCAATTGCTGTTCCCTTTGCATAATTATGTTGATCAAAGGTGGACTCCCACATATATACAGCAACCACCTGGGTTACATATGACTTGCCATTAATACCAATAATTAAGTCAAAGATCTTCATCGAGACATGGCCTAGAATAATTAAAACTGTAAGTAAAGTTGGAGTTAGTTGTGGAAATAGCACATGGCGATAAATCTGTATCTCTGTAGCACCATCAACTCGAGCAGCCTCTCGCATATCATCTGGAATTCCACGAAAGCCTGCTAAAAAGAGCGCTAATACATAGCCTGACATCTGCCAGACAGCAGGGATTGCCATCGAATACATCGCACCTTTTTCCGATACATACCAATCATTTTGCAGAAAACCCAAGCCAATTTTTTGAAGGGCTAAATTTAAACCACCCGCTTCTTTGCCTCTAGCTGAGTTAAGTAGCCAGTTAAATACCGTTCCCATTGCAATAAAGGAGATCGCCATTGGGTAAAGATAAAAGGATCGGAAAAAGCCTTCGCCCTTAATCCCTCTTTCTAATAATAAGGCCATGATAAAACCGGTAATTAAAGTTCCCAACATAAATACCACAGTGAACTTAACTAGGTTTGAAAGTGAGTGAGTGAAGCGCTCATCATGGATTAAATCTGTGTAATTCTTAATACCAACATACTCAAGCTTTTTAACCGATACTGAGTTTTTATTGGTTAGTGAAACATTAAAAGTCCAAGCAATCATGCCGTAGACGAAAATAATAACGGTGATTATGGAAGGCAATACGAAGAAAAGGCCACCAGCATGTGACATAAATGGTTTACGCCGGGTTAGCTCTTTTTTCACAATCAACCTCCTTGAACAGCAATATTGATTGAATGGATCCTAGCCAAATACTATAAAAATTAGAAAACTTTGGTGGGCAAGTATTTGCCCACCAAAGTTCTTTACTTCTTTTTAGCTATTAAGCCTTGCCTGCTTCATAAGCTGCAGCAAGTCCTGTTGCTAATCCAGCGTTATCTTTTGCTCCGCCTGAGAAATACTTACCAACAGCAGCATTGTATGCAGCCATCAGTGCGTTATTTCCATTTACGCCGTGGACAGTTGAACCGACTAAGCGATCCTTTGACCAATCAGCAGCAGCAGATTTTAGATAATCATCATACTTAGTTAGATCAGAGTCGGTACGAACCGCAATTGATCCCTTCTTTGGATTAAATGCATCCTGTCCTTCTAGTGAACCGCAAACCTTCAACCATGCAATTGCACCGTCGCGGTGTTGCGCACCAACTGGAAGTGTGAATGAATCTGATAGCCATTGGTATGTACCAACAGTTCCTGGAGCTGCTGCGAATGTGTAGTCAGTTCCAAGCTTTAGACCATCTGATTGCCACTGAGCAGATGCCCAGTCGCCCATAATAAAGAATCCTGCTTTACCAGAAGTTACTAACTTACCTGCATCTGGCCAATCAAGGTTTCCTGCACCCTTATTTCCATAAGAAAGTGCTTTCTGGAAGTTCTTAATACCGGCAGCAACCTCTGGACCTGTCCATGAAGTTGTTCCCTTGTATAGACCTTCGAACTTATCTGCGCCCATTGATGCAAGAAGCATCCAGTCAAGAAGGTGAGCAATCGCCCAGTCTCCCTTTCCTGCAAGTGCAAGACCAGTTACGCCAGCCTTCTTGAACTTCTCAAGATCTGCAAAGAATTCATCAAGTGTGGCAGGTGCTGCAGTGATTCCAGCTTTTGTTGCAGTTGCTGGATTCCACCATAGAACGTTGGCACGGTGAATGTTTACAGGTACTGAGTAAATCTTTCCATCAACTGTAAGAGTCTTGATCAAATCAGCTGGGAATACTTTGTCCCATCCCTCTGATGCATACAATGATGTTAAATCTTCTAGCTTGCCTGTCTTTACATAACCATCAAGCTCCATACCAGCATGTGCTTGGAATGAATCAGGTGGATCATTTGCTTCTAGACGGCTAGTTAATACTGCCTTAGCGTTAACACCAGCACCACCAGCAACAGCAGCGTTAATAAACTCTGTGTTTGGGTTTTGTGCTGTGTAAACATCAATCATTCCTTGTAGTCCAGCAGCTTCGCCACCAGATGACCACCAGGTAAAGATTTCAAACTTTGTGTCTTTGTTCGCTGAATCAGAACCTGATGAACAGCCAGTTACCGCAAGGGCAATAGCTGCTGCAGCTGCAACAAGACGAAATGAACTTTTATGCATTCATTTCTCCATTTCTACTTATATATAAGTGGCACAACGAGGATCGTCGAACCTGAGTGAATCCTTACCTTATGCCGTGGGGTAGTCAACAATGGCTGGCTAATAGCATGTTAATAATGCGTTATTTACCGAAACGTTATAAAACTTTATGTGGATATCTCAAGTAGTGGTTAAGGGTCTATACCACCTGATTTATAACCCCTAATCTTTAGGGTGTGAGCGGAAAAAAATATGATTTAAACCGATTATCTACAATTTTTACCGCATCACTCGCCTCTGATTGTTTAGATCATATGCAGTTACGTAATCAAGTTTTAAAATCTGATATTCAAATGATTTCTGGTGATGGTGTAATGATGGGATACGCCTTTCCAGTAAGTGTTGAGGCGGTTTATAAAGCACCAGAGGTGCCATATGTCGGATTACTTAAAGCATTAGATGCAGTTGGGCGCGATCAGGTTTATGTAACACCATCTAATAGAAATAATGGTGGTGATCATCCAGCAGCTTTTTGGGGTGAGTTACTTTCAACTGCGTGTAAACATAAAGGCGTGGCAGGTGCGTTAACTGATGGACCAGTTAGAGATACCACCAGAATGCGCGCATTAGGTTTTAAAGTATTTGGTGTTGAGACCTCTCCCCTGGATATTAATTCACGGTATGAGGTGGTCGAACATAATGTGCCAGCGCTTATTGATGGGGTAACAATTAATCCTGGGGATTTAATTGTTGGCGATATTGATGGTGTAGTTGTGATTCCAGTTGCAGCTATTGATGAAGTAATAGCAAGAGTTGAAGAGAAGAACTCTGGCGAAAATCTATTTAGAAATGCAGTGCGAGATGGCATGGCACCTAGTGAGGCCTTTGCTAAGTTTGGTGTCTTATGAAACCAATTGTTCAAGTCTCACTTGATTTAATCGATATCAAAGAGGCGATGGAGATGGCACATACTGCGATGCGTGCCGGTGTCGATTGGCTAGAAGCTGGTACACCTTTTATATTGGCTGAAGGATTACATGGCGTGCGAGCGCTGCGCAAAGAGTTTCCAAATACTCCAGTTGTGGCAGATTTAAAAACTATGGATGGTGGATATCTAGAAGCGCAGATGATGGCAAAGGCTGGTGCTACACATGTTGTAGTAATGGCAAGGGCGCACCCTGAAACAATTAAAGTTGTTGTGCAAGCTGGTAAGGATTACGGCATCACCGTGATGGGAGATAACTTAGGTTGTGAAGATATGGTGGCAGGTGCTCGCCTGCTAGAAGATTTAGGTTGTGGAATGGTGATTCACCATATTGGTTATGACGAGCGACGCGGCATTGCAGCAAGTGGTAAGAAGGCGCCTAATCCACTTGATCAATTAAAAGCTGTGGTTGATGCAGTTGGAGTTCCGGTGCAAGCAGTTGGTGGCTTATCTCTGGAGCAAGCAATTGCATCTCCTTCTTATGGCGCACCACTTGTGGTAATTGGTGCTCCCCTTGCAATTGATGCCGACTCTTTTTCAAGAGGTGCTGGTGATGTTGAAGAGGTGCTTCGTAAGATTTGTGAAAAGGTTCATGCATATGGCGATGTTGCTATTACCCCAAGAGTTAAATAAGAATAGGTATATATGAAATCAATTGGCGTAGTTAATTTCTCATCAAAACCAGGCAGTGTTGAATTACAGGAGATTGAGCGCCCAGTTGCAGGAGATGATGATGTGATTATGCAGGTTGAGGCGGTAAGTGTTTGTGGCTCAGATCTTCACCAATGGCATGGCAGCAACTCCTGGGCGGTTAATTATCCAGTTGTCTTAGGACATGAGTTTTGTGGCGTAATTGCAGAGCTTGGTAAAAATGTTAAGGCAGCTGGTAGGTGGAAAGAGGGTGATCGAGTAGTAACTGAGACCGCTGCAGTTATTGATCTTGATTCACCAATGAGTAGGGCTGGTAAATACAACTTAGATCCAAATCGTAAAGGCTTTGGTTATGGTGTTAATGGTGGCATGACTAGGTATGCCAAGGTGGCATCTCGCTTGCTTCATAAGATTCCTGCCAATATTTCATTTGATTACGCTGCAATGACTGAGCCTTGTGCGGTTGCCTATAGCGCAACTATTGCCCCCGGTTTAGTAAAACCAGGAGATCGAATTGTGGTTTATGGCCCTGGTCCTATTGGTGTTCTTGCAGTTGCAATGGCACGTCTTGCCGGAGCTGAGGTGGCATTGGTTGGTTTAGAGAAGGATCGCACCAGATTAGAGATTGCAAAAAGTTATGGGTGTGAGGTAATTATTGGTAGTGCAACTGATTGGGCAAAAAGTGTTGATGGTTTAGGTGCTGATGGTGTGGTTGATGCCGCTGGTGTTAGTGCATCTTTAAAACAAGCACTTGAGGTAGTTCGCCCAGATGGTTGGATCTCAAAGGTTGGTTGGGGGCCACAACCACTTGATTTTTCATTAGATCCATTGGTAGCAAAAAATGTTAATTTGCAAGGAAGTTTTTCACACAATTGGCCAATGTGGGAGCGGGTACTTAGATTATTAGAAAGTGGCAAGTTAGATTTAAAACCGGTCTTAGGTGGAGTATTTCCAATTAATGATTGGCATAACGCCTTCGAAAAGATGGCCTCAGGTGAAATCTTAAAATCAGTAATTAAGCCGGAGTAGGAATGCGTCTTAAAGATAAGGTAGTAATTATTACTGGTGCCACAAGTGGGATTGGTAAATCACTGGCTATGCAGGTGGTTGCAGAAGGCGGCAAAGTCCTAGTACATGGAATTGAAAAATCTGATGGCGAGCAAGTTGTATCTACACTAGGAAATAGTGCATCTTTATGTATTGCCGATCTAAATGACCAAGCTGCGCCAAATAAGATTGTTGCTGCTGCTATTGCCGCCTTTGGCAAGATTGATGCGGTGGTAAATAATGCCGCTATATTCGAAAGGCATAAGCTACCCGAATTAACTCCAGAGAGCTTTGCCCGAACAATTACGATAAATCTGCAATCATCTCTCTTTTTAATTAAGGCAGCATTACCTCACCTTTTGCAAACACAGGGGTGCGTATTAAATATTGGTTCAATTAATGCCTACAGTGGTGAGCCATCGCTACTTGCATACAGCATTAGTAAGGCGGGCATGCAAACTATGACGCGAAACCTTGCAAATACTTACGGTGTAGATAAGGTCAGATTTAATTTAATTAATCCAGGTTGGATTTTAACTGATCGCGAGTATGCCGATCAGATTAAGCGAGGATTACCGCAAGGTTGGCCGGAAACACTTGGCAAAATTAATATTCCATCAGGTGTGATGAGTACACCAGAGCAATTAGCAACCGCATGTATTTACTGGTTAGGTGATGAATCTCGTCCCTTTACTGGATCAATTGTAGATCTTGAGCAGTTCTCAATTATTGGCAGGAATCCAGAGAAGTAATGCCAAAACTTGCCGCATTTCCAAAGGGATTTATAAAGCCATTGGTCTCTGGACAGATGAGCATTTATGAGTGGATTAAATTAGCTGATGGTTTGCGAATTGATGGTCTTGAGTTTTATAACAACTTTGCTGATGTGAAAGATCCTGCAAATTGGCCAAAGATTAGAAAGGCGGTTGAAGATACTGGCATGGTAATTCCAATGATGTGTGCCTCACCTGATTTCACAATGCCAGATGCCGCCCTTCGCAAAAAAGAGGTTGAGCATGAGATAAAAGCAATTGAGATGAGCGCAGCACTTGGTGCTAAGTACTGCCGAGTTTTATCTGGGCAGCGCAGAAAAGATATAACTCGGGAGGAGGGAATGGGTTATGTAGTTGAATCAATTAATGCCTGTATTCCAGTTGCTGAAAAACTTGGTATTACATTAATAATAGAAAATCATTACAAGGATGATTTCTGGACCGAGCCTGAGTTTGCGCAAATGATGGATGTCTTTGTTGATTTAGTAAGCCGAATTAACTCGCCATCATTTGGTGTGAACTTTGATCCCTCAAATGCAATTGCAGCTGGGGAGGAGCCACTTGAGCTACTTGAAAAAGTTAAGCATCGCGTCCTTACTATGCACGCCTCAGATCGCTATCTTGCAAGTGGCACTATTGAGGATCTGCGCAAGGCAGAGGGTGGAAGTGCTGGTTATGTTTCATTTTTTAAACATGGAGTAATCGGCAAAGGATTAAATGATTATGACGCAATATTTAAAACCTTAAAAGATGTTGGTTTTGATAGCTGGATATCAATTGAAGATGGTGTGGATGGCATGGAGCAAATGCATGAGAGCGCAGATTTCTTACGTGAAAAAATTAAAAAGTATTGGCCTAATTACCAGCCACGATAATATTATTTAGCGGCTTGTTATCTGCTAGTAGTTGAAGTTGAGATTCAATTAACCTTCTTGCCCGCTTTTCAAATGCAGTTGTATTTCCACCGACATGGGGTGAGATTAAAACCCCTTTTGCTTTCCAGAGTGGATGCTCGGCAGGAAGTGGCTCTGGATCTGTAACATCAAGGGCTGCGGTGATACGGCCGGAGTTAAGCTCCTTCACTAATGCATCGGTATCAACAATTGGACCACGAGCAACATTTACAAGTAATGCCCCATCCTTCATTAATGCTAATCGCTTGGCATCAAATAGATGTTTACTCTCTTTTGTGAGTGGCAAAATTAAAATCACTACATCAAGGGAGGGTAGGTGTTTATCTAAATCAGAAATTGCAATTGTCTTATCTCGCCCGCTTTGAGTGAAGGCAACAATTTCAACCGCAAACCCTGCCAGCATCTTGGCAATAGTTGTACCAATTGAGCCAAAGCCAATAATGCCAATCTTGCGATCATTAATTGATTTATTTTTTACATGCACCCAAGCAGATTTATCTTGATTGCGCACAAAATCTGCAAAGCCGCGCAGAGATGCAATTGTTAAACCAACTGCCAACTCTGCAGTTGAATCATCATGAATACTTTTTCCATTACACAAAGTAATTCCTGGGCGAATATATTCAATTGCATCGTCATATCCGGCATTTGGAACCTGTAATATTTTTAAGTTTGGCATCTTCTTTGTTAACTCAAGAGCAGGCCTGCCTCCCATATACCAAGGTACATAAAAGGTAATTTCAGAGAGATCCCCACCTTCGGCAGGAGTTGTTGCAGGTGAGAGCCGTTTAAACTTGCTTGGAACTTTTAGATCATCCCACTGCGTCCAAATCACATGCTCACTCATTACTTAATCCGCTCATTTATATCTTCAGGTACCACTACAACCTTGTTAACTAATGTACCAATCTGATCAACGGTAATTGTTACTAAATCACCAGCAAGTAATGAGATATCAAGGGGTGGCACAATTCCAGTACCAGTTGAAAGTATTGCCCCTACTGGAAAGTGTTGGCATCTAAATAGATAATCAATTAGATCATCAAAGCTTCTATTTAATGATTTAAGTGAGGTCTCAGCCTGCCAAACAATTGAGCCCCCTCTTTCAATCTTGGCATAAATATCTAATTTTTCATGATCAACAATCTCCCAAATTGGCCTAATCATTGGGCCAAGTGCATTTGATCCGTAGTAAATCTTTGCCTGAGAAAGATATAGTGGATTTTCTCCCTCAATATTTCTTGAGGTCATATCATTACAAATACTCATACCAATTAGCTCACTAAATTTATTAATAACTATTGCTACCTCAGGCTCTGGCACAGAGGTCTTAGCATCTTCGCGAATTCCAACCTCACCCTCATGCCCAACAGTTCGCCGAGCAGTTGCCTTAAAAAATAACTCTGGCCGGTCTGCCTCATAAACTAATTGGTAAACATCAGGGATTCCACTCTCTTCTTTTCTGGCATCTCTAGAGCGTTGGTAGGTAACACCAGCTCCCCAAACCTCAGAGTCGGCGGCAACTGGCGCAACTAATTTTCCCTTTACCTCTTTATTACTTGGTGCTTCATATAATTTGCGAAATGCTCCCATGTGTTGAGATAAGGCATCAGATAAGGTTTTTACGCCCTCAATTTCAAAGTACTTACCATTAATCTCTTTAACTAGTTTGTAGGCTTCAGTTGGTGTTTGAATTACTGCTAAATGACTCATTTACTAAACTTCAATTCGATTAACTAAGCCTGACTCCTCTAACGCATCCCATACCGCTGCTGGAATATCTCGATCAAAATCTGTGATATTTGAGGTTAACTCTTTAACTGTGCGAGAGCCGGTTAGCACCGCTGTTACCGCTGGGTGGCGCAGTGGGAATTGAATAGCTGCGGCGGTAAGTGGAATATTAAAATCTGCCAATAATTGCTTAATCCGTTGTGCTTTTTTAATTAACTCATCACTTGCTGGGGCGTAATCATATGTAGCACCAGCTACTGGATTAGCTAAAATTCCAGAGTTATAGACACCACCGATTACTACGCCAGTATTTTTCTTTTTGCACTCCTTAAATAATTGATCTTGAGCTGATTGGTCAAGGAGAGAGAATCTGCCCGCAATTAAAATAATATCTAGATCCATCTCTTTGACTGCCTTAATCGAAGGCGCACAGTAATTCATACCAACACCAATTCCCTTTAATACTCCTTGGGAGCGAAGTTCATCTAATACTGGGTATGACTTTTCGATTGCCTCACCAATTCGATCATCTGCATCATGGATATAAGCGATATCAATTGAGGAGACATTCATTCTCTTTAAACTCTCTTCAATTGAGCGCAATACTCCTTCGCGAGAGAAATCAAAAACTGGGGTTACATCTGGATCGATATCAGCGAAGCTTCCTAGTGAATCATCTGCAACTGGCTTATTTGGATCAATCTTATTTAGAACTCTGCCAACTTTGGTTGAGAGCACAAACTTCTTACCTGATTTATTAAGCGCTGCGCCAAGGCGACGTTCGGCAACTCCATAACCATAAAGTGGTGCGGTATCAAAGTAGGTAATGCCAGAATTAGCGGCTGCCAAAATGGTCGATTCGGCATCAGATTCGGCAACAGATGTAAACAAGCCCCCAAGAGGTGCAGTACCTAGCGCAAGCTTTGATACATATCTATCTATGCGCGGAATCTTTACTAATTCGCTATGACGGGCCATTCTCGCAATAGTATAGGAGCGCGTTGGAATAGTGAATACTGTTCGCCTATTGAGATAGCAGATCGGATAAATAATGAATAGCGAGTTCGCAGGCCTTACTGCAATTATCACCGGTGCTGGTTCTGGTATTGGCCTTGAGGTTGCCAAGGGGCTAAAGCAGCGCGGTGCTACCGTCTTTGGTTTTGATATTGCTGCCGGGCAGATGGAATCTGTTGCTACCTTTATAAAGTGCGATATCGGCGATGCTGTCTCTGTTGATGCCGCCTTTGCTGAGTTTAAAAAGAAAAGTAATAAGTTAGATATTTTAATTAATAATGCTGGAATTGGCTCACTTACTACAGTTGAAAAAGAGACAGATGAGATCTGGCATAAAGTATTAAATGTAAATGTGGTGGGAACCGCCAGAGTATCTAGAGCTGCAATCTCGATGTTAAGAGAGAGTAAATCTGGGGCAATTGTTAACACCGCTTCAATTGCTGGCACTGATGGAATTCCAAATCGTGCTGCCTATAGTGCTTCAAAGGGAGCGGTCCTTGCCTTAACACTTGCTATGGCAACTGATCATCTTGCAGATGGCATTAGAGTTAATGCGGTAAATCCGGCAACAACTGATACACCATGGGTTAAAAGATTATTAGATCAAGCACCAGATGCTGCCGCTGCAAGATCAGCACTTGAATCGCGCCAACCAATGGGCCGCCTTGTTGCACCTATTGAGATTGCAAATGCAATTATCTTTTTAGCAAGTCCACTACAAGCATCTGTTACTGGTACAACTATCAGTGTTGATGGCGGAATGCACTCACTTAGAATTCCCAAATAATGCATCCAATAAATAATTATCGATTTGGTTCTTATGCAGTACTTGCTATGGGCTTAATTAATCTGCGCTATCAAACTGGCGCTGACGGTAATCTATCTAAAAGCTCAGTATTGATCAGTATTGGCGCAGTAGTGCTGCTTGCAACCTTTATTCCAAGAGTTTCTAACTTTTTTATGAACCGAATAGTTAAATTGATCTCATTAGCTCTGCTTGCATTATGTATTGCCTACGGCATATTAATTTAATTTATGGAGCTTGACCAAATAAAACAGCGGTGGAATGAGGTTTTAGATCTACTGCTGGAGAGCAACCGAATTGCTTGGCTGGCATTTTTTGATGCCCGGCTAATCTCATATCAAAATAATCAATTAACCTTAGATTTTACTGATAGCCAAAAGTTTTCAAACCCACATGACTTTAAGCAGGTTCGTAATCCAGCCCACACTCAGGCATTAATTGATGCTATTAAAACAGTTTTAGGCATACAACCAGCGATAATAGAGCGGTGAAAAGATTAGCTTTCCTGTTATCACTAGTGGTGTTATCTACTAATTTTATTTCTATTGCAGATGCAGCAACTGCAAAAACTACAATCTCATTTGCTGTTGAAAGCACACCAAATGCTGGTGAGTCACTGGTAACTTTTTATGGTCAGGTTAAGCCAGCTGCAAAGGGATCAATAATTATTAGCTCCTTTGATGGAGTTACTTGGAAAAATACCCCACTTAAAACAACATCATCAAGTAGTGGCTCATGGCGAATTACAACTATTGCAACTGCGATTAAAGCTGAGGGTCAATATAAAGCAACGGTAACAATTGGTAAGAAGAATATTATTTCTAAAGCTGCTAACTTTAAGGTTGATAACTCCCGCACATATCTCGATACCAACTCACTACTTATTCCAGGTGGGCCTGGTGGGCGTATTCATGGCGCAGATGTAAGTAGATGGCAACACCCAAATGATGCGCCGATTGATTTTAAACAGATGTTTGATGCAGGCGTGCGTTTTGTTTTAATTAAAGGCTCTGATTCCCAAGATGTTGCAGATGCTGAAACTATGAAGTGGTTAATTGGTGATCGTAACGCTGCTCAAGCAGCTGGTTTATATACCGGTATCTATCACTACGCCTACCTTCCAAATAGCACCGATGCAGATTACGTAATAAGAGATGCGAAAGCACAAGCACAAAAGGTTATTTGGCGTCTGGCATCCCTTGGTGGTTATAACGAGCGAGATCTGCCATTAGCGCTTGATCTTGAGAATAATTGTGTTAAGAAAAGTAAATCTGGCGTTTGCCTTAAAACTATTGGTCGCACCCTACTTACAACCTGGACAGAGACCTGGTTAAAAACTATTGAGGAAAAAACTGGGCGCAAACCATTTATCTACTCCTATCCAAACTTCTTAGAGAGCTCAATGGTTAGAAGTGAGGCGCTGCGGCAATACCCACTTTGGCTTGCACAGTATGGGATTAATCCAGCAGATCCAATTGCTCAACCTGGACAGAAAACAATTGGTTGTTATGTTCACTCTTGGAGCACAGCAAACTGTTCATCGCAGTGGCAGATCTGGCAGTACTCATCATGTGGGATTGCTAAAAAATATGGCGTGCCAAGTACGCGGTTAGATTTAAATGTTTTTCGAGGCAGCGCTGAAAGTTTCCTCTCATTAATACTTGGAAAGTGGCAACCTGAAGCAGCAGATCTACTACCCATTAATGAGCCGACAAAAATCAATATCATCTCGGTTGCAGCTACTGATACAAATGATCCAGTTGAGGTCAATGTTGAGGTATTTAGAAGTATTGGTACGCCAGTTGTTACTGGTACGGTAATTTTTAGACCAATTGATACAACTATTAAAATTAAATCCCAATTAGCAGTACGAGCTGCAAGTGGCAGATGGGAGCTAAGTATTGAAGGTCTACCTGCTGGCATCACTACTGGCACATTAAATTATGTTGATGTCTCTAAGACACATGCTGATAATGAATCACCACTTTCTATCACGGTAGCACAAGGGCCAGAGCTACCTAAGCCCACAGCGACACCTAAGCCAACTACTAAACCTAAACCAGTTGATGGTTGCGCTAAACAAATAAAGAATTGATACCTTTCCACTACAGTTACCCTTTATGAAGCAGGTATTGCCAGGTGGGATTAAGCGAAGTGATTTAAAACTTTGTGATGGCAGAACGATCTCTTACTACGATAGTAAAGAGGTAAATCGAAGTGCTACTGATCAGCGAAAAGATGAAGCACAACCTGGGATCGGCCATCTTCGCCTTGATCCATTAGTAAATGAATGGGTATCTGTTGCATCTCACCGCCAACACAGAGTTTTCTTACCACCAAAGGATCTATGTCCACTTTGTGCATCAACAAATGAGAAGTTAACTGAGATCCCAGATAATAATTATGAGGTAGTGGTCTTTGGAAATCGCTCCCCTGCACTAACTACACCAAATAGTAATTGGCAACTGCCAGAGATCATCGGAATTGATACACCAAATGCAGATGCGGCAGGGGCGTGTGAGGTTATTTGTTACACCTCAGATCATGGCGCAAGTTTTGCAAAACTACCTGAGAAACAAATTAGAACAGTACTTGAGGCATGGAAGGATCGCGATAATGCCCTTTCTAAATTACCTTTTATAAAACATATCTTCCCATTTGAAAATAGAGGTGAGGAGGTTGGTGTAACACTTTCTCATCCACATGGTCAGATCTACGCCTACTCATTCCTGCCACCTCGAATTGAGAAAATGCTTGAAGCAGCTAATGCGCACTTGGCAAAAACTGGTCGAGTTTTATTAGATGATGTGATTGCCCGTGAAATAAAAGATAGCAAGCGAATAATCTCGCAAAATGCTGAGTGGATTGCTTATGTGCCATTTGCAGCTCGTTACCCATTTGAGATTCACCTGGCACCAAAACGAGGAGTAGCTGGAATGAGTGAATTAGATGAAGCCCAATCCACTGCCTTTCCAGCAATTGCTAAGGAGATATTGACTCGGCTTGATGGGGTATTTGGAATTGAAATGGCATATATCGCCTCTTGGTATCAAGCACCGGTAAAGGTTGGTAGAGAAAGTATGCGACTTCATTGGCAGATAGTTTCAGTTCGTCGTCAACCTGGAAAGTTAAAGTATCTATCTGGCTCTGAATCTGCAATGGGCGCTTTTATTATGGATTTAGAGCCTGAGCAATCAGCGCAACAGTTAAAGGATGTAAAGATTTAATTATCAACTGGTGTAATTGAGATAACCTCAACTCCACCAATCGCAGTTAATACATTTACTAAATCTGTTGGATCACTTCCAGGAACTGCAACTGTTATGTCATCAATGCCACGGCCATCTTCACTACGCAAGACAACAAGCGAGCGAATATCTCCGCCAGCAAAACCAATAGCAGATGCGACCGCACCAAGGGATCCCGGTCGGTCAGGTAGTGATACCTGCAATCGATATAGCGCCATGCTCCCTGACTTGGACTCGAACCAAGAACCTGCCGGTTAACAGCCGGCTGCTCTGCCAATTGAGCTATCAGGGATTACGCCAACCTTTTTATGATTGGTGAGGGTAAATAGTATCGAATATCTTTAATCGCTCAAACCTGATGCGCAGTTTTAGGTTTAACTCTCCCCAAGTGCTAACTCTTTTTGCACTCGACGGGCTGCCTCCATGCCAACTAATTGGCCAAAGATCTCTTGATACTGCGCATCATTTTCAACTGGGTTAAGCCGCTGAAGTGTGGATTTAATCTCAGCGATTGATCGACTAAGTGCCACCTCACGTAATCTGGCAAAAATACTGGTGATATATCGATCTGAAACCTCACCATCAGTTCTAATTGGCTCAACAGTTAACTCAGTTACCAAAGATTTAAGCTCATCACTTTCACACTTTTCAATTAACTCTTGGGTATTAAACTCTTTTTGATTATCAATTAATAAACGTAGTTGGTTATAGAGTGGAAATGAGAAGGCGGTGGCCTCTAAATCAACCCAATTGTGTGATAGCTCTGGTAACTGCAATTTAACCTTTAACACCTCTCGCTCCAACATTAAAACTGGGTCGGTTAAATTAGCTCTAAGGGCAGTTTGTGGTTCACCTGTTTTACCACTTCGCTTAACTGCGGTTGCGACAATATCAACCTCCATACCAAGCCAGCCAGCAAGTAGGCGAACATACTCTGGCCGCAATGAAGCATCTCTGATTCTTCCAATTAATGGTGCAACCTGATTAAGCGCAGAAACTCTGCCCTCGGCGGCGGTAATATCGTAATTTGCAATCACTGATTTAATTGCAAACTCAAATAGTGGAACCCGTCTGGCAACTAAGTTGCGCACCGCATCATCACCATGGGCTTGCCGAAGTTCACATGGATCCATGCCATTTGGTTCAACCGCTACAAATGTTTGGGCTACAAACTTTTGATCATCCTCAAATGCTCTAAGCGCAGCCTTCTGCCCAGCAGCATCGCCATCAAAGGTGAAGATAACCTCACCACGAAATGCATCAGCATCCATTAACAACCTTCTAATAATTCTTATATGTTCCTCACCAAAGGCGGTGCCACAGGTGGCAACAGCGGTAGTAACACCTGCTAAGTGGGCAGCCATCACATCGGTATAGCCTTCAACAATTACTACTTGGCGATTTTTTGCAATCTCCTTCTTTGCCATATCTAGGCCATATAAAATCTGATTCTTTTTATATACCGGCGTCTCTGGTGAGTTTAAATACTTAGGTCCAGTATCAACCTCATCACTAGCAAGTTTTCTAGCGCCAAACCCAACTACATCACCTGAGATATCTTTAACTGGCCAAATTAATCGGTTTCGATATCGATCAATCATGCCTTTTGTGCCCTCTTTAACTAAACCGGCAAGATTTAACTCCTCATCGGTAAAGCCTTTTCCTTTTAGCTCTTTATATAAACCATCCCACTCATCAGGGGCGTAACCAACATTAAAGTTTTTAGCTGCATCCCGGTCAAAGCCACGCTTTGTTAAAAAATCTCTACCATGTTGGGCTGCTGGAAGTTGTAGCTGTTCTTGATAGAAATTTGAGGCGGCGGTGTTTGCTGCAACTAACCTTGAGCGGTTAATTGATGAACCAGTTGGCATAACACCACTTGTTTCATACTTAATTGTGTAACCAATTCGATCAGCTAGACGCTCAACTGTCTCCATAAATGTTAAGTGCTCTAACTTCATAATAAATGCAATTACATCTCCACCAACTTGGCAACCAAAGCAGTGGAAGAATCCCTTACTTGGCGTGACGTGAAATGAAGGACTTTTCTCATCATGAAATGGGCATAAGCCTTTTTTCTGGCCACCACCGGCATTTTTTAATTGAACATAATCACCGACTACATCATCAATTGGTGAGTGATCGCGGATGTATGTCACATCCTCATCTTTAATTCGCCCGGCCATACTTCCTATCCTAGTTTCCAGACCGACATTGAATTACTCACCTGTTAATTAAGCGAGTATGTAGCGCTATCGCCCCCGGATCGGTCAGGGAGGCAACCTGGTCAATTACCACCCGAAGTCTTTGCTGATCATTTTCTGCCCGCTGCCAATCCTGCAAGAAGAAGCCTTCTAGTGTTGCTGGGGCGCTAGTTAGTATCGCTTCAACTAATTGAGTAAGAAGTTTTTGTTGCTCACCATATCGAATCTGTGAAGTATCGGCATTAATTACATAATGCCCAGCCATTGATTTAAGTAGTGCAACCTCAACTCGTTGTGCGCGTGGCACAACTAAATTTGCGCTATATCTTGTTAAATCAGAATCACCATACTTTTCCTGCGTTGCACTCTCAGCAGCTTGAGCAAATCTACCTATTAGTTGGCTTGCTAAATCTTTGAGCCGGGCTAAGGAACGGTGAGTACCATCGTAGTAACGGGGCCAACAGGAGATCTTTTGTAGCGCAGTGAGCGCGATTACCATCTCAGCCTCGGTAATATCTTCCAGATACATATCTTTGGCAACCTTAAATAATTTTGGTAGATCATTACTTAATTGATCTAATTTAATTTGACCAGATACAAGTGAATCCTCCATATCATGCACGCTATATGCCACATCATCTGACCAATCCATGATCTGTGCCTCGATAGAGGTTTTGCCAGATTCAACTCCACTTCGATACCAATTAAAGATCTCAAGATCATCCTCATAGACACCAAACTTTTTGGCATTAACAACTCTGCTCCAGGGATACTTTGTCGCTGCATCCAGGGATGCCCGGGTGAGATTTAAACCAACAGATTTACCATCTACTAAAACTGTTTTTGCTTCAAGTCTTATTAATAATCTTAGACTTTGCGCATTTCCTTCAAAGCCGCCACAGGAGTGAGCTAATTGATTTAAAACCTCTTCACCATTATGACCAAATGGTGGATGTCCGATGTCATGAGCTAAACATGCACCCTCCATTAAATCAGGGTCAGCGCCAAGTGCAGCGCCTAACTCCCGTCCTACTTGAGCGCACTCAAGTGAGTGAGAAAGTCTGGTTCGTGGAAAATCGGTTGCCCATGGAACTGCAACCTGAGTTTTTGCAGCAAGGCGGCGCAGTGCAAATGAGTGAATGATTCTGGCGCGATCTCTAGCAAATTCAGTTCGCCCGCCACGCTTTGCTGGTTCATCAAAAAATCTTTCTCGATCCGCTGGTGTGTAGCCAGGGTGTTCAGCTGCTGCTCGTAAAACCATTTAGTAATCCTATCTGCTGGCTAAATTAACCCGATCACTTAACTTAATCCCCAGCCTGCCAACAGTTATATAGGCAAGATAGGCACCAGTCTCTCTACCTAAGTACTTAAAACTAGAGTTTGTAATTGAACCAGGTCCGGCCATAACTGGGGAGCAGATAGCTTTTAGATTTAAATCCTGCGCCATTTTAATTGCGCGATAACAATGGTATGGATCGGTAACAATAATTACTGAGGATAACTTCACTTTCTTCATCTGCTGCGCATAAGCCTGTGTACTACTTAAGGTATCGCGCCCCTTTGCAATAGCTAAAACGTTGGCTTTGGTAATACCATTTTTAATTAACCAATCTCTGCCAGCTGCTGCCTCAGTTGTGCGATCTCCAGGCGCACCTGCGCCAACTGTATAGATACGAGGGGCCATATCTAATTTAAATATTGCTTTGCTTTGCTTAAGCCTGGCTAGCAAAATATCACCTGGTCGGCCATCAAGTTGGGCTGCTCCCATTACTAAAATTACATCACCTTTAACTAGCTCGCTATTTCTGCCTGTATACCAAATGCTTCCAGCTATATAAAGTGGAATAACAATTATTAGTAGTAACACAAATGAGATAACTCTTCTAATTAATTTAAATAAAAACAATTATTTATCCACCTGAAATAGCATCATCGATTGTGATAGTGGCAAACTCATCTGGATCATTAAGCCAACCATCAGGTAGTGATACTGGCCGGCCATGGCTGCTGCGCCCGCGGGGTGCATCCCCCACCGCCTGCGGATATGGCTGATCGCTAACCCCAGAGAGTAATTTCTCCATCTCATCTAAGGATGAAACCATGCCAAGGCTTGATCTAATCTCACGAGGAACTGAGAAACCTTTTAAATACCAAGCCATATGTTTTCTAATATTACGCATTGCTCGATCCTCATTTTCAAAGTACTCAACTAATAATTGACCATGTCGCAACATAACTTTTCTAACCTCAAATAAATTTGGGTTTACCCTACTTTGCTCGCCATTAAAGGCTGCAACTAAATCTGCAAACAACCAGGGCCGTCCTAGGCAACCACGACCAACTACAACACCTGCGCAACCAGTTTGGGAGATCATGTTTATCGCATCTAATCCAGACCAAATATCACCATTGCCAAGTACTGGTACACCAGTTGGTGCTAGATGCTCAACTAACTCTGTAATTTTACTCCAATCAGATTTACCCTCATATAACTGCGCAGCAGTTCTGGCATGTAGTGCTACCCAGGCAACACCTAAATCAGCAGCTGATTTTGCCGACTCTAAAAATGTTTGATGATCTGAGTCAATACCAACTCGCATCTTTACTGTGACCGGTATGCCATATTTACTTGCAGCAGTAATTGCTGCTTCAACAATTGCAGAAAATAATCTTCGCTTATATGGCAGTGCTGCGCCACCACCACGACGTGTCACCTTAGGAACTGGGCAACCAAAATTTAAATCAATGTGATCGGCTAAGTTTTCACTGCCTAGTAGATCTACCGCTTTACCTAACACAACTGGATCAACGGCATATAGTTGAATAGATCTAGGTGTTTCACCAACTCCTGGTTTAATTAAGCGAAATGTCTCCTCGCGCCGCTCAATTAATGCCCGCGCTGTAACCATTTCGGAAACAAATAGTCCAGCACCCTGCTCCCGACATAATCTTCTAAAGGCGGCATTGGTAATACCAGCCATTGGCGCAAGTACTACTGGGGTATCGAGTACTACCTCATTATTTTTAAAGTTGCCATTAGAAATTGGCAGCCGAAGTGGTTTTACCTGGGTTAACAATTAGGCACCTAAAAGTTTTGGCGCTAAATAACTTTGCACCTGATCAATTGCAATTCTAGATTGCGCCATTGAATCACGCTCGCGAATAGTTACCGCCTGATCATCTAGGGATTCAAAATCAATGGTAATACAAAATGGTGTGCCGATCTCATCTTGCCTGCGATATCTTCTGCCAATTGCACCAGCATCATCAAAATCCACATTCCAATGTTTACGCAATGAATCAGCTAAATCCTTTGCCTTTGGTGAAAGATCTGCGTTGCGAGAAAGAGGTAATACACCAATCTTCACCGGCGCTAATCGGTAATCTAATTTCATCAGCGCCCGCTTCTCCATCTCACCCTTAGAGTTTGGTGCCTCATCTTCAGTATATGCATCCATCATAAAAGTTAATGCGCATCGATCAACACCAGCTGCTGGCTCAATTACATAAGGTGTCCACCGTTCATTTTTTTCTTGGTCAAACCAGGTCAAGTTTTCACCAGAGGCCCTAGAGTGTGATTTCAAATCAAAATCGGTTCGATTAGCAATTCCTTCTAACTCACCCCACTCAGTACCGGTGAACTCAAACTTGTATTCAATATCTGCAGTTCGCTTTGAGTAATGAGAAAGCTTTTCCTTAGGGTGTTCAAAGATTCGAAGTCGATCTGGATTAATTCCTAAATCTTTATACCAAGCAAGTCTGGTGTCAATCCAATATTGATGCCAAGTTTCATCAGTTCCAGGGACAACAAAAAACTCCATCTCCATCTGCTCAAACTCACGGGTTCTAAAGATAAAGTTTCCAGGGGTAATTTCATTTCTAAATGATTTACCAATCTGACCAATACCAAATGGTGGTTTTTTTCGAGAAGTTGATGCCACATTATCAAAGTTAATGAAGATTCCTTGAGCTGTTTCTGGCCGTAAGTAGGCAAGACCTGATTCATCTTCTACTGGTCCAAGATAGGTTTTAAGTAAGCCAGAGAATTGTTTAGGGGCGGTGAATTTTCCTTTAGTGCCACAATTTGGGCAATTTACTTCCTCAAGTGAGGCTGGTTTTTTCTTATGCTTATTTTCATAAGCCTCTTCCAAATGATCTGCGCGGTAACGTTTATGACAGCTTGTGCACTCAGTTAATGGATCAGAAAAAGTCTCAACATGTCCGGATGCTTGCCAAACCTCACGAGCTAAAATTACACAGGAATCTAAACCGACCACATCATCTCGGCCCTGCACCATAGATCTCCACCACTGGCGCTTAATATTATTTTTTAACTCAACACCTAATGGACCGTAATCCCAGGATGCGCGAAGTCCGCCATATATTTCAGATGAGGGGTAAACAAAGCCACGACGTTTGGCTAATGAAACGATTGTTTCTAAACGATCCTGCGCCATTTGATCTCCATCCGGCTGGCTGTCGGCGGCTTGCTCTTACTGGATTACTTTACGCTAGATTTAGCAAATGTTAGTTATCGCACTTGCTGCCACCACCGTATTAGCCACATTTTCTGGTGGAATGTTGGCATTACGTGCCAAAGATCGCTTCCATCTCGTACTTGGCCTATCAGCGGGTTTACTTCTTGGTCTAGTTGGCTTTGATCTGTTGCCTGAAGTTTTTGAGATGAATGCTAATAATTTAGTTGGCGTCCGAGCTACCTCAGTTGCTTTAATTGCTGGATTTCTATCACTTCATTTTATTGAACAATTTGCCGGCTCTCATGAACCTGCAGAGTCTGATTATGGTCATGAACATACCCATGCGGTTGAGATTGCTGGCACGGTTGGCGCAATTGCAATGGCAGGACATATATTTTTAGATGGTGTCGCACTTGCCTTAGCATTTAAGGTTAGTAACTCATTAGGTTATGCAGTATTTATAGCAATGTTAGTTCACGCCTTTAGTGATGGTTTAAATACGGTGGCATTATTGATTAAAACCAATCAATGGCAAAGCCGAGGAAAATACCTGCTTGCAGTTGATGCGATCGCTCGAATTGGTGGGGCAGCACTTGGCTCTGCTTTAACAATAAGTGATAGTAATCTTGCAATATACCTTGCCGTCTTTTCTGGAATTGTTATTTACCTTGCTACTTCACATATATTGCCAGAGGCGCACTCAAAGCATCCTTCTAAGGTAACAATGCTTGCCACTTTAGCTGGAGTAGTAATTATGTGGGCGGTAGTTTCAAATCTTTAATTAAGCCTTACCAAACCTACGTTCGCGCTCGGCATATATCTCAATTGCTTTCCATAAAGTCCTACGGTCAGCGTCCGGCCACAAGACATCTAAGAAAACCATCTCTGCATATGCTGATTGCCACATCAAAAAGTTACTGGTTCGCTGCTCCCCTGATGATCTTAAAAACAGATCGACATCACTCATCGCCGGTGAGTAGAGATACTTATTAATTGATTTTTCAGTTAGTGAATCTGGTCTAATCTTCTTGCGAATAGCATCTTTTGCAATTGCTGCTGCAACATCAACCATCTCAGCTCGACCGCCGTAATTAACACACATATTTAATGTTAAAACTTTATTATTCTTAGTTAACTCCTGCGCCGCTTTGAGCTCTTTTAGGACACTTGTCCAAAGTTTTTTCTCTCGCCCGACCCAGACAATCTTGACACCAAGTTCGTTCATCTCATCCCGGCGCTTGCGCAACACTTGGCGGTTAAACTCCATTAAAAACTTAACCTCATCAGGTGATCTGCGCCAATTTTCAGTTGAGAATGCATAAGCACTTAACTCTTTAACACCAATCTCAATTGCGCCATGGTCCATATCTAATAAAGATGCCTCCCCTGCTTCATGGCCTGCTGTTCTTGGCATTCCTCTTTGCTTTGCCCATCTGCCATTGCCATCCATTACAACTGCAACATGTTTTGGTATCTGTTTTGGATTTAATTTTGGTGGCTTTGCCCCTGTCCAATGCGCAGTTGGCAGTTTTATTTTCTTTGCTTTAGCCACGACTTATTCTCTCAACTAATGGCAGAGAACGTAAGCCACGCTCAAGATGCCACTGCAGATATGCGGCAATTAACCCTGATGCCTCATTTCTATTTTTAGACTCACTATCTTGTGCTCGATCCCAATCACCAGTTAATAAATGAGCCATTAATTCTAAGGTGGTAGCAGATGGTGTGGCAGAGGCGGATGGTTTGCAGGTAATACAAACTGAGCCACCACCTTGGAGTGAGAAAAACTTATGAGGGCCTGGCGCATCACAACGTGAGCAAATAGTTAAGGATGGGGCGTAACCGGCAACAGCTAATGAACGTAATAAGTATGCATCTAATATTAAAGAGGCATCATATCTTTTTTCAGCTAACGCTTTTAATGATCCACTGACTAATAAGAATTGCTGCAGCGCTGGCTCATGCTCTGCCTGGGTGAATCGCTCAGCAGCTTCTAAGATCGCAGAGGCTACTGTCCAACTTTGGTAATCACTAGATAAAACATCTCCGTAATTTTCAATACTCTCTGCTTGGGTAATAGTGTCAAAGGTGCGACCGGTATATAACTGCAGATCAACATAACTTGCAGGTTCTAAACGTGCACCAAATCTAGATTTAGTACGCCGCACTCCCTTTGCTACCGCTTTAATTCGGCCATGATCTCTAGTAAATAAAGTGATAATTCGATCGGCCTCACCTAATTTTTGGGTGCGAAGCACAATCGCCTGATCGCGGTATAAAGACATACCCCTTAAGTTACTAGAGGAGTAAGACAGAGTTAGTTAGCGAACTGCGCGATTGATTGAAGAGATTACTGCTTTAAGCGCAGCAGTTGTTGTGCTGGGATCAATTCCCACTCCCC
>KB900436.1 GCA_000378865.1 actinobacterium SCGC AAA278-I18
AGGTCGGGTTATGTTTGAAATTTCAGGTGTTACAGCAGATGTTGCATCTGAGGCAATGACTCGTGCGATGCACAAGTTACCAATGAAGTGTCGAGTTGTTCGTCGTGAGGAGTTCTAATGTCAACCATAAGTGCTGAAACATTACGCGCTAGTTCAACTGAAGAGTTGAATGAGAAGCTGCGTGAGTTTAAGGAAGAGTTATTTAACCTGCGTTTTCAAGCTGCAACTGGCCAATTAGAAAATCATGGCCGGCTAACTGCAGTGCGCAAGGAGATCGCTCGGATCTACACAATATTACGTGAACGTGAACTAGGGATTGGAGTGAGCGCATGAGTGCAGCTAAAGCATCAGCAAACTCAGTAGATCGTCCATTCCGCAAAACCCGTGAGGGAATTGTTACTAGCGACAAGATGAATAAAACTGTTGTGGTTTCAATCCAAGATCGTGTTAAGCACGGTATGTATAGCAAAGTTTTGACTCGCTCTCGCAAGTTAAAAGCTCACGATGAAAGCAACTCTGCTGGCATCGGTGATCGCGTGTTAATTATGGAAACCCGTCCACTATCAGCAACAAAACGCTGGCGTGTGGTTCAAATTATTGAGAAGGCTAAGTAAGGGGCAGAGATGATTCA